>JAQVGR010000162.1 GCA_028696635.1 Candidatus Krumholzibacteriia bacterium
TCAGCGCGCCTGCGACGATCCCGATCGGGAACAGGGCGAGGGGCAGCAGCGCCGCCTCCCGCGGTATCAGGGCGAGCATCACGAAGGGCTCGTCCCCGCTCGTGGCGATCATCGCCGCGATCAGCGCGCCGAGGCCGAAGATTCGGTGGGAGAACATCGCCACGGCGGCGAACGAGCCGAGGCATCCCGGCACGGCGCCGAGCAGCGCGGCGAGCAGGTACTGCCCCGGGCGGCTCCGCGCCAACCCGGTTCCCCAGCGTCCGCTGGTAAGGACGTTCACGTACTCGATCACCAGCATCATCACGAAGACGAAGCCGGTGATCATCACGGCGTTTCTGAGGATCTCCCCAGCCATCGCGCTCCTTTCCCCGGGCCGCCGCGCGGCGGCGCCGTCATAGTACCCCCCGCGCCGGAACGGCGGCAACACGATTATCCTGTTGCCCGCCCGGCGCGGCGGTGCCATACTTTTACCGGAGCCCCTGAGAACACGGAGGCGGTCATGAGACACGTACGGGCGATCATCCTCATCCTGGCGGCCGCGCTGGCCCAGGGATGTTCCGCGGTCAGGGTCGAGACCGATTTCGACCGCACAGTCGATTTCACCGCGCTCGAGACCTACCGGTGGATAGAGCACGAGCGCGACGACGAGGACAATCCGTTCATGCGCGACGCCCTGATCCGCAGCCACGTGCGATCGGCCGTCGACACGGCGCTCGCCGCGAAGGGATACGCGCGGATCGAGTCGGGACGGCCCGACTTCCTCGTCGCGTACTACTTCACGGCTCGCAACCGGGTCGACGTGACGCACTACGCGGGGTACTACTGGTACCCCCACACGAGCGTGTACCGCTACAAGGAAGGGACGCTGATCGTCGACATCGTCGATCCGGAGAAGAAGCAGCTTGTCTGGAGGGGCTGGGCGACGGGGATGCTGCACGGCCGCGAGTACGCGCACGACGAGATCAACGACTCGGTCAGGGCGATGATGAAGCGGTTCCCGCCGCAGCCGCGCTGATCACTCGAGCTCGCGCCCCCGCCGCAGCGCCCCCGCGCCGAACCGGTCGACGATCCGGTCGACCGCCCGCTCGACGCGCTCCCACTTCTCCTCCTCGGGAGACGGTCCGTCGAAGAGCGAGAACTGCCCTGCCGCATCCTCCGGCTCCAGGCCGGAGACGCCGACCCCCACGAGCCTCATAACAGTCCCGCCTGCGTGTCGCCGCAGGAGCCCCCTCGCATCGCGGAAGATGACCGCACCCTGGCTGAACGGCCTCTCGAGCGTGACGCTGCGCGTTATCAGGCGGTGCCGGTCGGTCTTGAGCTTCAGGGTGACGGTGCGCCCGCGCAGGCCCTGGCGCCGCATGCGCCGGCCGACCGAATCGGACAGGGCGAGCAGATGCTTCTCGAGCGTCGCCTGGTCGCCCGTGTCCTCGGGCATCGTGATCTCGTTGCTGATCGACTTCGGCTGCGACCAGGGGACGAGCACGGTCCGCCCCTCCCCCCGGCCGACCGCTTCGAGCCAGCCTCCGAACCGCCCGAACCGCTCCTCGAGGTACCCCGCCCGGAGGCGCCCGAGATCCCCGACGGTGCGCACCCCGATCGCGCGCAGCCGCTCCTCACCCTTCCCCCCTATCCCCGGCACCTTCCCGACAGGCAGGCCCTCGAGGAAGGCACGCACGGAGGACGGCGGGATGATCGTCATCCCGTCCGGCTTGTTGATGTCCGAGGCGATCTTGGCGACGAGCGTGGAGGTCGAGAGCCCCGCCGAGCAGGTCAGCGCGGTCGCCGCGCGGATGTCGTCCCTGATCGACCGGATCGCCCTCTCGGGACATCCGAAGAGGGCGTCGGTGCCGGAGAGATCGACGTACGCCTCGTCTATCCCGATCTGCTCCACGAGCGGTGAGTAGCGGTGCAGGACCTTCATCGCCTCGCGGGAGAGCTCTACGTACCGCGTCATCCTCCCGGGACGGATGACGATCCCGGGGCAGAGCCGTTTCGCCTGGAAGATCGGCATCGCCGACCGGATCCCGTACCGGCGCGCCTCGTAGCTCGCCGCGGCGACGACGCCGCGGCTCGTGTCGCCTCCCACGACCAGCGGCGTTCCCGCCAGGGTCGGATCGTCGAGGATCTCGACCGAGGCGAAGAAGGCGTCCATGTCGATGTGGGCTATCGCAGGGTCGCCGGGGCCCCAGCGTCCCGTTCCGGCGGGGTATTCCCGGGATTGCGCCATGTGACGCCGCTACCGCAGCAGCTGCTTGACGGCGCCCCAGCTCGACGGCCGATCGCCGATCGCGCAGGTCTGGTTGATGAACAGATGCGTGAGGACGACCATCTCGACGTTCTCGACGGGCTCGGTGCAGACGGCTGCCCTCACGATCCCGTAATCCCCGTGAGGCTCGATGCGGATCTGGGTCTTCGACGAGTCGATGATCAGGCAGGCGAGAGAGTGCGTCCACACCCAGTCGGTCCGGCAGTCGGGGAAGCAGATCGTCGTCCCCGGGGCGACCAGCGCGTCTCCGACGCTGTACCCGGCCTCGGGGTTCGTGCCGGTCGATGCGTTGATCACGTTCGCGGGAGTGACGATCTCGAACTCCGCGCAGAAGATGCCGTCGTCGCCGGGGAGCACCCAGACCCAGAAGGTCGCCGTGGAGAACGGGGGGCCTTCCCAGTCGCAGTCCGAGTGGCCCTGGTCGGCGTACAGCCCGATATACGGGAAATGCGCGGCGCCGGCCGCCGCGGCGGCGGCGCAGAGAGCGCCCGCGAGGACAAGTATCAATGCAGTTCTCATCATGGAACCCCTTCGCATATGCGACAGTCGTAGTATAGCACGAAATCGCCGCCGATGGAAGGGGATCCCGGCGGGCGGACGAACCGCCGCCGGCTGTCATCAGAGCAGGAATTCGAACCCGAAGACCCACCGGCTCCCCGCCGGCCTGATCGGCTGGTTGTCCCACAACCGGCCGGCGAACAGCGCTGCGGCGGCCCCGCTCCCGTACCGCGTCAGGTAGACGAGCGCGCCCACCCGGCGCGACCAGTCGCCGTCCGTCTCGAGAAAGAGCAGCGCGTCGGGGCGAAGCTCGAGGGCGTTGCGCCCCCAGTGGAACAGGGCGAGATCGATCCCCCCGCCGCAGGCGATCGACAGATCGTGGTCGTGCTGCACCCACTCGTACAGATCGAGCCGCGGGAAGAGCCAGAGCTCTGCCCGCCAGTCGAGGTCGAAAAGCGGGCCGCTCCGCGCAGCCGTCGACCACCGCTCGCGGCGGTGCCGCGGCAGCGATCCCCTGCTCCCCGCGCCGAGGCGCGCGACGTTCCATATCGGGGATACCCCGTCGTGGCGGTCGACGTCGTGGAAGCAGTCATGGAGCATCTCCACGGTCGCCAGGATCCCGGAGACCTCGAACCGCACACCGCCGCGGATCGAGTAGTGCGCGTCGTTCGGGTCGAAGACGACGAGCCCGCCGTCCTGGCGGCCCATCCCGACCTCGAATCCGGCGCCGATATAGAAGGCGCCGTCGACCGCGTCGGCGTCCCAGGCGACGAGATCGGCCGTCGCCTCGAGGCCGCCGTCGAAGAAGAAGACGGAGTCGGACGGGTGGTGCCGGAGGATGTACCCCCGCCCGTTCCACGTCAGGGGGAATGAGATTTCGGAGGCGAGTGCGCCGTCCGGCCATAGCGAAAGCAGCAGTCCCGCCGCGAGGATGAGGGATCTTCTGTCCGGCATGATCATCATGGGAACCCGAAAACGGCCGCCGGCGCAACTGAAAAGTGGCGCAGGCGCGGGGCGACTCCCCGGCGCATCGCTCCAGCCGGCGGCGGGGCGCCGCATCCGCGATTGCATCGAGGAGGTTTTTCGGCTACTCTCGGCGCGTGGTTCGAACGGGAGGCATCAATATGGAAAAAGGAACGTTCTGGGGTTACACCGTCCTCGGCATCACGATCGGCCTGGGCATCTGCGTCGCCGGGCTGAGCATGAGCCACGCGCTCTTCGAGGCCCGCGCCTCCCAGCGCTATGTCACCGTCAAGGGCCTCGCCGAGCGCGAGGTCGACGCGGACCTCGTCATCTGGCCGCTCACCTTCGAGGTCTCGAGCAACGACCTCAACGATCTGCAGGCGCAGGTCGAGACGAAGAGGGGCGCGATCCGACGGTTCCTCGCCGATGCGGGATTCGAGGAAGCCGAGATATCTCAGTCGACCCCGCGGATCAGGGACACGCAGTCGGAGTATTACGGGGACCGCGCGGCGCCGCGGATGCGCTATATCGCCCAGTCGACCGTGACGCTGCGCACGGGGAAGGTCCCGGTCGTGAAGGCGGCGATCGAGAAGGCGGGAGACCTGATCGGCGAGGGGATCGTCCTCGTCGGCGAGAACTACGGGCGGTCGACGGAGTTCCTCTTCACCGGCCTCAACGACATCAAGCCCGCGATGATAGAGGAAGCGACCAAGAACGCCCGGACGGCGGCCGAGCAGTTCGCCAAGGATTCGGGGAGCGGTGTCGGAAAGATACGGACCGCCACGCAGGGCTTGTTCTCGATCACCGACCGAGACATGAACTCCCCCGACCGCAAGAACGTGCGCGTAGTCACGACGGTGGAGTACTACCTCAGCGATTGAACGGCTCCTCGCTGTCGAAATCGGGGAGGTACCGGTCCCGGCTGTCGAGCTCCTGGATGAACGCGTTCCCCAGGCCGAGCTCGAGGGCGTGATCGACGACCGCTTCGTATTCCTCCTCCGCCAGCGGCCGGTCTATCTCGGGGTGCTCGCAGGCCCGGTGCCGCGGGGAATACTGGGACATGATCCCGACATGAATATCCGGGGACAATCCGGCGAGGAACTCGAGGCACCGGCGGCTGTTCTCGATCTGGCCGGGCAGGACGAGGTGGCGGACCAGCAGCCCCCGAACGGCGACCCCCTCGTCGTCCGTCTCCAGAAGGCCGACCTGGTCGAGCATCTCGCGCAGGACCCCGGGGACGACATCGGCATAGTCGGCGGCCGACGAGTAGCGGCTACCCAGCTCGTTGTCGAGGTACTTGATGTCGGGAAGGTAGATGTCGACCAGCCCGCGCACCTCCCGCAGCGCGTCGACCGAATCGTACCCGCCTGAGTTGTAGACGATGGGGACGGCGAGCCCCTTCGTCCTGGCGGCCTCGACGGCCTCCGCGGTCTGGAATATCATGTGCGAAGGGGAGACGAAATTTATATTGTGGGCCCCCTCGCCCTAGATCGGAAGAG
>JAQVGR010000163.1 GCA_028696635.1 Candidatus Krumholzibacteriia bacterium
TGATCGCGGGGGTGCGTTACTGGGACGGCGAGGAGTGGCAGCCGTATCCCGCGGTGAACGGATCGTACGAGAGAATACGGGCCGGGGCCCGGGCCGGGGAACGGCAAGGAGCGGCGCGGTGAAACGGGAGCACGTCCCGGAAGAGGCCGAGCTCAACGAGCTCTTCGGCGCGATGGAGCGTCTCCATCGGATCTTCGCCCCGCTTGCCGCGCCGGCCGGTCCGGCGGCGATCGACGACGCGGAGCGGGAGGCGAGGGGGGCTTTCCGCATCCTCTACCGGCATATGCACGCCCTGGCGACGGCCGACCTGCTCGTGCGGCTGAGCCGCCCCGAGGGGTTCATCCTCGGAATCGTCACCTACGAGCTGGACGAGATGGCGCACATGAGCGCCGAGATGCCGTTCATGAAACGCGCAGAGAACGGGCTGCTCGAGATCGCGGGGCTGGCCGGGCGCTTCTTCTCGGGAGGCCCGGTCGAAGGGATAGCCGCGATGAACCAGCGCGAGGCGTGCTTCTACTTCCTCAAGGGGGTCACGGCGAACAACGTCAGCCAGGTGATCAAGCGGATCTGGAAATCTGAAAACCCCGTGCGGCATTACGTGATGATATCGGTCAACCGGCACAGCGCATCGTCGCGGCGGTATGAGCGCTCCGGCGAACTGGTCGTCGACGGCCGGGCGCCGAAGGGAGAGGCGGACCGGCGCGAGGCCACCCCCGAGGAAGCCGCCGCCGTCGCCGTCGCGGACGTGACCGCCGCCGACACGCCGGGAATGATCGTCGACATGATCTTCGACCGCCTGCGGGCGTCGAGACGCTTCCGCCCCTCGCTGCGCGTCCCCTCTCTCAGAATGGCCGTTTTCGAGCTGCTCCGCTCGCGACACACCCCGGCCTCGGCCGTCGCCTCGGGGACCGACCCGCTCCAGGAATACCTCCTGACCGAGCTGCTCGGAACAGCCCGGGCGGCGCTCGAAGAGACGATGAACCGTTACCGCTGGGGCGATCACCCCCCGGACCTTCGGGAGGCCTTCCGGAGGGCGGGATGGGAATATCTCGAGGAGATCCTCCGGTACGGGGAGGCCGCCCCCCGGCACGAGCTCCTCGGAAGACACGTGATCGATTGTGACACAACTACCTACAGGAACAGGTACATGGGCAGCTTCCAGCACTTCCTCGGGGTGCTGTGGGAAAATTTCATGAAATATTTCCGTGCAGAACCGGGAAATGGTTCCAATAGATAGGTGAGCGGAGTGCGTAGGAATACGATACCCAGAGGGTGTATTCCCAGGGGAAGACTTGGGGCACTCGCCATTCGAGCACGCGGAGGGGGCGGAGCAGCGGAAGCTCCAGAAAAAGGACCGCCGGACCTTCCGGCGGACCTTTATCGAGCGGGGGAAGAGGCGCTGCGGTCGCACGTGGAGGATTGCGCAATGTGCAGGGAAACGCTCGAAGAGCTGATGGAGTTCGTCCGCCACTATTACAGGGCGCTCGAATCCTCGCGCGTCGACGACCGTTTCGAGCGGCTGATGCGCGCCGTCCCGACCGCCTTCCCGGACAGCCCGGGCCCGGCTCACGGCACGGAGGGGATCGAGCTGATCTACCGGCCCTTCAGGGAACCGTTCGGCGAGCAGGCGAGATGGGCGGCAGCCACGGAGCCGCCGTCTCGCGCGCCGCTCCGGTTCTGCTCCGCCGACGACAGGTATGTGCTGCGGGAGAGATCGGATCCCGCCGCGCGCCGGCCGTCGTTCTGCCTCTTCGCGGAGGAGGGGGTCCGGATCGACGGGGTCGAGCTGGTGATCGACGGCGTGCGCTGCGTCACCGGCCCGCTCGGGATGCTCGACACGGAAAAAGCGGGGCTCGTGCTCACGAGGGATTCGCGGATCACTCTCAGGACGAATCGCCCGGCCTGACAGTCACCAGCGCTGCTCCGGGACGGAGGAGCCATGAGCCGCACGGGCATGGCTCCTTTATTTTTTCCCGGCCATACCGCTTGCGCCCGCCGCGCCGCCGGCCGTATCATCCCTCCTCGACGCGCCGTCCGTGCAATCCCTTATACGGAGGTAACAATGTCGCGCAGAGTCATGATCGCCTCGGCGGCCGCCGCGGTCGTCCTTGCCCTCTCGACCGCCGGGTGCGGAGACCGGAGGGAACGGTCGCCGGAAGGGATCCGCTGGGGGAGCTCGGTCGAGGAGGCTCTCGCCGCTTCACGCACCACGGGAAGACCCGTATTGATAGATTTCATGGCCGAATGGTGCCCTCCGTGCCATGCGATGGAGGACTCCACCTTCTCCGATCCCGGCGTCATATCCAGGGCCGCATCGTTCGTGCCGGTGAGGATCGACGTCGACCGCCGGCGCGACGTGGCCGAGGCGTACGGCGGCAACGCCCGCAAATACGGCGGAATCGGGATTCCGAACATCCTCTTCCTCGACGCCGACGGTAAGAAGATCCGGCACATCGTCGGGTACTACGGCCCGCGCCAGCTGACCGCCGTGATGGACTCGGTGCTCGCCGGCACCTGAAAACCGCCCGCCCGCGGCCCGCGCCCTACGTCGCCGGCGAGATTTGTGCTTGTAACCCTCGGCCGATTCGGCTATTATACGAATGTACGCCGGACGGGGCCACCCGCCCGGTTTGCGCGGACCTCAGACAGCCACCTGTCTTCGCCCTGCATGCAAGACCCGCTCTGTGCCGGCGAACGCACATATTCCGCAAGGAGGAGCCCCATGGGATGGGAAAAGGAATTCGGCCGGAACATCATCTCGGTCGATCAGCTCGGGGAACTCGCCGGCCTGACCCCGGCGGCGAGAAAACGCCTCGCAGCGGTGACCGAGCGTCACCCGATGAGCATCACGAGATACTACGCCTCGCTCATAGACTGGAGCGACCCGTCCGATCCCCTTCGGCGGATGGTGGTCCCCGATCCCGGCGAGCTCGACCCGTCCGGCGTCTACGACCAGAGCGGCGAGAGACTCAACACACGGATGCAGGGACTGCAGCACAAGTACGGGCGCACCGTCCTGCTGCTGACGACGAACATATGCACGTCGTTCTGCCGGTACTGCTTCCGCAAGCGGCTCGTCGGCCTGCCTTCGCACGAGATCATGAGCCGGTTCGAAGACGCCCTCGCCTACATCAGGGAGCACGGCGAGGTCAACAACGTGCTGCTCAGCGGCGGGGATCCCCTCGCCCTGCCGACTCGCATGGTTCGCAGGTTCCTCGAGGGCCTCTCCTCGGTCGGGCACCTCGATTTCATCAGGTTCGGCACGAAGGTCCCGGTGACGATGCCGCAACGGATCACCGAAGACGCCGAGCTGCTCCAGTCGCTGCGGGAGGTCTCGACGAAGGAGAAACGGGTGTTCGTGAGCACCCAGTTCAACCATCCCCGCGAGCTCACCCCGGCGGCGAGGCGGGCGATCACGAAGCTGCAGAGATCCGGCGTGGTGACGAACAACCAGACGGTGCTGCTGCGGGGTGTCAACGACGATGCGACGGTGCTCGCCGACCTTCAGCGATCGCTGACCGCCTGCGGCGTCATCCCGTACTACGTCTTCCAGTGCCGCCCGGTCAAGAGGGTCAAGAAGCTCTTCCAGGTCCCGCTGCTCGAGGGGAGCGGCATCGTCGAGGGGGCCAAGGCGATGCTCGACGGGTACAGCAAACGTTTCAGGTACGTGATGTCGCACCGCGACGGCAAGATATCGCTCGCCGGGGCCGACGACCGGTACTTCTACTTCAGGTTCCACCAGGCGCGCGACCCGCGCAACAGCGGCAGGTTCTTCCGTCGAAGGATCGATCCCGCCGCCTGCTGGCTCGACGAGCTAGAGAGCGCGTGAGCGCGGGGAGGTCAGAGCTCCTCCCCCTTGATGCTGATCTTCTGCCTGGCCAGCGGGATGTTCTTTCCGGAGGCGGCGATCGCCTCCTCGACGAGCCGCACGAGCCCGCCGCAACAGGGGACCTGCATGTAGGCGATCATCACCGACCGGATATCGTTGCTGCGGAAGATCTCGGTTATCTTCTCGAGGTAGTGCCGGGCGTCGTCGAGCTTCGGGCACCCGACCAGGCACACCCGTCCCCTGAGAAGCTTCTCGTGGAACCCGGCGTAGGCGAACGGAACGCAGTCGGCCGCGAAGAGCAGGTCCGCCCCGTCGAAGAAGGGAGCGGCGGTCGGCACCAGCATGATCTGCACGGGCCACTGGCGGAGTTGCGAGGGCCGGTCGGCCGGGGCTGGGGCCGTCTCCGGGCGGGGCCCGTCCGGCGGTCGATCGAGAGGGACGGAGAACCCGTCCGGCACGGGGACATCGTTCTCGGCGAGGCACGCGAGCGCCTCGCGCAGGAAGTCGTCCTGCCCGTGGGACAGCAGATGCTCCAGGTGCGCCCGTATCACGTTCGGCCCCTGGGGGATGATGTTCATCATCACGCGCGCCTCGTCGTACGGCTCCGCGTCGCGCTCCTCCACCGAGATCGCCCCCTCGGGGCATGTCCCGATGCAGGCGCCGAGTCCGTCGCAGAAGAGATCGCTGACCAGCCGCGCCTTGCCGTCTATCAGCTGAAGGGCCCCCTCGGGGCAGTCGGGGATGCACGCGCCGCATCCCGTGCAGAGATCCTCATCGATGCGTATGATCTTGCGCTTCATGGAACCAGACCTTCCTGTCCCGGGGGCTCCCGTAGACCCATTTGACGTCCTCGAGGTTGCGGCCGCCGAGGTATTCCCTGATCCGCTCGTTCATGTCGGTCAGCAGGTCGCCGAAGAGACACCCGAACTCCCCGCAGGTGTGCCCCCCCATCAGGCAGTCCTGCGGCTCGAACGGGCCGTCCATCGTCTCGAGGACCTCGAGGAGGGTGATCTCGTCCGCTCTGCGCGCCAGCATGAACCCTCCCCTCGGCCCCCGCGCCGAGTCGACGAGCCCCGCGTGGGCGAGCCGCTGGAGGACCTTCGCCAGGTGCGCCCCGGAGGCGCACATGACTTCTGCTATCTGTTTTACCGACAATCTTTTATCTCCAGCCCCGGCGAGGAGCACCATCGTGTGGAGCGCCAGGTTCGCCGCCTCGGATATGCGCAGGACATGGTGCATCTCCAGCCTCCTTATATATATTTTGGTACCTGAATACCAATATATACCTGAAGCGGGCCCCCGTCAAGGGGGCCTCGCAGATTTTTTGCGTGACGGTCCCGCTCAGCGGCAGACCTTGGTGACGAGCATCGCGTCGGGCAGATC
>JAQVGR010000164.1 GCA_028696635.1 Candidatus Krumholzibacteriia bacterium
CGCCCCGCCTCGACAGCCTGCGGAGGCACCTTCTCGGTGAATCCGCGCTCGCTCGCCGTTCCCGCCTCTCCCGCCATACACGTCTCCCTCCGTGGTGCAGGCCGGCGCCGGTTCGGCCGCGCGGCCGCCGCGCTCACGCCGTCCCGTCGTAGACCTTCCTCAGTGCCTTCATGTCCTCCCACGCGTCCCGCTTGAGGTTCGGGTTGCGCAGCAGGGCGGCCGGGTGATAGGTCACCATCACCCGGATGCCGTTATACCGGTGCGTTCCCTCGCGCAGCGTCTTCAGCGGCGCGCCGGCGCCGAGCAGCGCCTGCCCCGCCACCCGCCCCAGCGCGCAGATCACCGCCGGCTCGATCAGCTCGAGCTGGCGGGCGAGGTACGGCTCGCAGGCGGCGGTCTCCTCCTCGTTCGGATCGCGGTTTCCCGGCGGCCTGCATTTGAGGATGTTCGCTATGTACACCCCGCTCCGGTCGAACCCGACCGCCGCGAGCATCTTGTCGAGCAGCTTGCCGGCGCGACCGACGAACGGGACCCCCTGCAGGTCCTCTTCCCGTCCCGGGGCCTCGCCGATGAATACGATCCTCGACCGCGGGTCCCCGTCGCCGAAGACGGTCGTGGTGCGCGTTGCGCTCAGGGGGCAGCGGGTGCACCGCGCGACCTCCGCGCGCAGCCCCTCGAGATCGAGGGCTGAGAGATCTGGTGGCGCGGCGGCCCCGGGCTCGAACAGCCCCGCCTGGAGCGAGGAGCGCGTATCCCTCGTGAACCCCGCGCGGTCCTGCGCGCCGTGAGCGCAGGCCGCTCCCCGCGGCCCCGCCGGCGAGGTCCGGACGACCGTTCCCGTCGCCGCCGGCCGCACCCCCGGCGCCGCAGGCTCCCCGGGGTCTCCGGCTCCGGCGGCGGGCATCGCCGGCGCGCGGGACCCGGTCCCGTCCGGCGCCTCCCCCCGCGGGAGCGGCCCCCGCGCCCGGTAGAGGACCCCGCCTGCCAGGGCGCCGCGCGAGATCAGATACCGGCGCATCGCATCCCTGATCCGGCCGTCGGCGGTCTTCATGACCCCGCCTTCCGCAGGCGGCTGTCGCCGAGCAGCGCGTCGAAGACCGCCGCAGCCGCCTCGTCCTTGCTCACGATCGCCGTCTCGGCCACCTTGGCCGTCCCCCTGAAGACGGTGACGCGGTTCGTCTCGGCGCCGAACCCCGTCCGGGGCCCGATCGTGTTGAGAACGATGTAGTCGCATCCCTTCCCGCGGAGCTTGCGTTTGGCCGCCGCCTCGCCGCCGCTCTCCTCGAGGGCGAACCCGACCATGATCTGCCCCGCGCGCCGCTTCGCGCAGGCGCCGGCGAGGATGTCGCCTGTCGGAGAGAGCTCGAGCGAGACGGGGCCGTCCGACCGCCGCATCTTGCCCCTGCCGGTTCGCGACGGGGTGAAATCGGCCACCGCCGCCGCCATGACCAGGATGTCGCAGCGGGGCAGTGCCTGCATCACCGCCGCGCGCATCTCGGCGGCGCTGCCCACCCGCTTCACCTCGTCGGCCGCGGGGGCCGGCAGGTCGGCCGGACCGTGCACGAGCGTCACCCGCGCGCCGAGCTCCAGGGCTCTCCGCGCAAGGGCGAACCCCATCCGCCCGCTCGAGCGGTTCGATATGTACCTGACGCGGTCGATGTCCTCCTCGGTGCGTCCGGCGGTGATCAGGACCCTGACCCCCTCGAGCGGCCGGCCGCCGAAGGAGGCCTCGACCGCCCCGGCGATCTCCTCGGGCTCGGCCATCCGCCCCGTCCCTTCCGTTCCGCAGGCGAGCTCACCGGTCCCCGGATCGATGATCGTCCGACCGTCGGCGACGAGCCGCTCGATATTGCGGCGCACCGCCGGATTGGCCCACATCCCGTCGTTCATCGCCGGCGCGATCAGAACGGGGCATCGAGCCGCGCAGACCGCCGCCGCGGGGAGATCGTCGGCCAGCCCCGCCGCGATCCGTCCGATGAAATCGGCGGTCGCCGGCGCCACGACGATCCGCTCGGCCCACTGCGCCAGATCGACATGCTCGACCCATGAGCGAGGGGCGAACATGTCGAGCGGCACGGGATTTCCCGAGAGAACCTCGAATGTGAGGGGTGCGACGAAACGCTGCGCGGCCGCCGTCATGAGGACTCTCACCGAGGCGCCGCGGCGGACGAGGAGCCGTACGAGCCAGGCGGACTTGTACGCCGATATCCCTCCGGTCACGATGCAGAGGATCTTTCTCTGCGCGAGAGCCGCCCCGGCGTTAGTTCTGCTCCTCCCCCGGCTCGACATAGCGGTACTCCAGTTTGCCTTCGATGAGGCGATTGACTGCCAGCGTTGTGGGTTTCTCCTCGAGCTCCTGGCCGGAGAATCTCAGGATATTGTTGATGTTCCTCGCTTCGCGCGCTATCACCCTGATCGCCTCGTACCGGTTGTCGATCCCCCGGAGGATCTTCTCCATCTCATCGATCTTCATCGATCCACCTCGTTGTGCTGACGTATATCCGCCTCGCAGGACGCAGTCCGCGCGTAGCGCGCCCTCCCCCGGAGGGCGCGCCGGACTCCGTCCCGCGCCGGCATGCACCCGCATCCGGCTCTTTCGCCCGGCAGCCGGATTTTACAGGAACGTATATTATTACAACAATCCCGTCGCAAAGGCAACAGCAATCCTTGATCCTAGCCGCCGAGGGACGTCCGGGAGGTCCTGAGACGCTCGGCGGCGAGGATCCCCCGCACGTCGGCGACGCACCGGTCGAGGTCGTCGTTGACGACGATATAATCGTACCGGGAGGCGGCCGCCAGCTCGGCCGAGGCGTTGGCGAGGCGCCGGACCACATCCTCTTCGCGGTCCGTGGCCCGCCCGCGAAGCCGGCGCTCGAGATCATCGCGCGAGGGGGGGAGCAGGAAGACCAGCGCCGAGTCGGGGCGCCGCTCCTTGACGCTCATTCCGCCCTGCACGTCGATCTCGAGGAGCACGTCCTTTCCCTCGGCGAGGCGCCCGTCGACCCATGCCGCCTCCGTCCCGTAGAGATGACCGTGCACCTCGGCCCACTCGAGCAGCCTTCCCGACTCCCGCAGCTCCTCGAACCGCGCGACCGGCACGAACCGGTAGTCGCGTCCGTCGACGTCGCCCCGGCGCGGCGGTCGCGTCGTCAGCGAGACGGAACGCACCAGCCCCGCCTCGCGAGCGAGGACGCGGTCGCCGACGGTCGATTTCCCGACGCCGGACGGCCCCGACAGCACCGTTATGAACGGGGAGCGTTCGATCAGCGCTCATCACCACCCGCCGCGGAGGCCGGCTCGCGCCACCGCTGCGCGATCGTCTCCACCGCCACAGCCGAGAGGATCACGTGCCCCGAGACGGTGACGATGATCGCGCGCGTCTTGCGGCCCTGCGTCGCGTCTATCAGCGCGCCTCGCTGGCGCGCCTCCTCCCGGTACCGCCGCATCGGGGCGGACTCGGCGCTGATGACCGCGACGACCCGGTCCTTCGCAACGACGTTCCCGAATCCGACGTTTATCAGCATCAGCCACCCTGCCGGCCGGCGATCGCCGCGACGCGCGGTCGGTTATTCGAGGTTCTGCACCTGCTCCCTGATCTTCTCGACCCGCTCCTTCACCGCGATGCAGTCGCGGATGATTGCCGCGTCGGTCGCCTTGTTCCCCATCGTGGTCGCCTCGCGGTGGATCTCCTGCAGGAGGAAGGTCAGCCGCTTCGAAACCTCTCCGCCGGCCTTCATGATCGAGGCGAACTGCTCGAGGTGGCTCCCCAGCCGGACGATCTCCTCGGAGAAATCGGTCCTCTCCGCGATGATCGCCGCCTCGACCGCCCACCGCTCCTCCGTCATCCCCGGCCTGTCGAGCAGGCCCTCGATCCGCTCCCGCGATCTGCGCTGCGCCTCCTGCAGGGACTTCGGCGCGCGCTTCCCGATGCGGGCGGCGATCCTGCCGATCTCGCCGAGGTACCCCTTCATATCGGCCATCAGGGTCTTGCCCTCGCGGGCGCGCATCGCCACGCACCGGTCCAGGGCCTCCTCGAGCGCCTCGCCGAGCGCCTTCCCGAGCCGGCCCGGCGAGATCGTGTCAATCTCGGGATGGAACATGTCGGGCAGGGCGAGCAGCGCCCCGATGTCGACCCCGCCGGGGATCTTCTCCCGCCGGGCGAAATCGGCGATCTCCCGCCAGGTCCTGCGCAGGAGCTGCCGGTTCAGCACGAGAGCGTTCGATTCGTATCCCCTGTCGAACGATACGGTCACGTAGACATGCCCCCGGTTGAGACGGCGCCTGGCCGCCTTCTCGATCTCCCGTTCGTACCCGTTGAGGGCCCGGGGAAGCCTGATGGAAAACTCGAGAAAGCGGTGGTTCAGCGTCCTGACCTCGACGGTCATCTTCCCTCCGCCGAGGGTGGCGGTCCCCTTTCCGTACCCCGTCATGCTCAGCACCATGCAATCATCTCCTTGAGCGGTCCCGTTCATGCCGCCGGCTATGATACCGTCCGCATCTGTCTTTGTCCAGAGAATCGAGGGAGCAGCCGGGGGGCCGGAGCGCTCCGGGCGGGGTCAGGGCGGCGGGAGCTGCTCCGCGCCCGCACAGGGCGGTGCGGTACGGTTTGACACATCCCCGTCCCGAACGTATGATTCGCGCTGTGAACGGACTCTGCGCATACGCCCTCGGTCTCGGTCTGCGCCCCCTCATGGCGGGGAGCCGGCTCGAATCGGCCTGGCGGTATCCGGGGGGGCTGACACTCGAGTTCTCCGGCGGAGGGGTGCCCTTCCTCGACATCCTCCTGCTGGGACCGCGCGTCGAGCTGGTCCCCTCGACCGCTCCGGCCGTCGCGGCGCGCACCGGCGAGCCCGTCTTCGCCGCCGCGGCGGGGAGCAGGATAGCGGATATACGACCGGCCGGCCTCGACCGCGTCCTGCTGCTCGCGCTCGACGACGGCGTCATGTGGTCGGAGAGCGATCCGCTCGTGCTGCGCGTCGATCTGACCGGCGCCTTCCGCGCCGCCTCCCTTTTCCGCGGCGAAGAAGCCAGGCCGCTGGAGACGTTCGGAACCGCCGGCTCCCGCATCCCCCGCCGCGCCGGCGACCTGCCGACGCCGAAGCCGGTCTCCCTGCTCGACGCGGAGCGCCGCTGGCCGATCGGCCTCTTCGACGAGCCCGCCGCTCGGCAGACGGGGGGCGCCGCGGCGG
>JAQVGR010000165.1 GCA_028696635.1 Candidatus Krumholzibacteriia bacterium
CCGAGAATCCGCTTGGTGCGGCGAGACCCCGGATCGTCCCCGTTCATACGTACAGCGCCGTTTTTTGCCGCGCCTTGAGGCGGGGCATGCCCGTGGAGTTCGAATTTGACTTTCCAGACTCTACCCGAATGAGGTTTAATCCGCAACAGGGATGTGAAGCCATGGATGAGCGGATCTCCATCGCCGGTCTGCTGCCGGCGTCATTTCGATATCGTTCGCGGCTGTGTTCGTGCGCCTCGCGCAGGGGGAAGCTGCGACAGTCGCCGCGCTGCGCCTGCTCTTCTCGACGGCGGTGCTTCTTCCCTGGGTGCTCTCATCAAAAAGATCGCTCGACGGCCTGCGCGCCCTCGGACCGCGGCAGCTCGGTCTGCTCGCGCTTTCGGGGCTCTTTCTCGCCCTCCATTTTCTCACGTGGATCGCCTCTCTTTCCCTGACGAACGTGACGAGCAGCATCGTATTCGTCACCACCAGCCCTCTGTTCGTGGCGCTGTATTCGGCGATCTTCGGCGGAGAGCGGATAGCTCCGCCGGTCTGGGCCGGCATCGCCGTCACATGCGCCGGCGGCATCATACTCGCCGGAGGAGGCATCGCATCGGGAGGGGAGAGCTGGAAAGGCGATCTGCTGGCCGTCACGGGCGCCGCAGCGGTTGCCGGGTATTTCATCCTCGGCAGTAGACTGCGACGCGAACTCCCCCTCATTGTCTATATCTTCCCCGTCTATGCGACGGCGGCCGCCGCTCTGTGCGCAGTGGCTGCAGCCCTCGGGAATCCGCTGACAGGGCTTGATGGAAGGACGTATCTCTATACCTTTCTCATGGCGGTCATCTGCCAGGTCAGCGGGCATTCGCTGCTGAACTGGGCCCTGAGCCGCATGCAGGCGACGCTCGTCGCGACGGCCACGCTCGGCGAACCGGTCGGCACCGCCCTGCTCGCCTGGCTGGTACTCCGGGAGGCACCGGGGCTTCTCGATGTCGCCGGAGGGGCCGTCATCCTGGGAGGGGTATTCATCGTGCTGAGGAACGGACCGCGCGTCCAACCCGCTCTCAGAGGGTGATAAGTATCTCGCGTACCTCGTCGGCGAGAGCGGATTCGCCCTTCCACGTCTCTACAAAGTCCTCGAAGACTCGTTTCGCCTCCGCGATCCTGCCGAGACGCATCAACGTATGGCCGAGGTAGTACAGCGTACGTGGAGGCGCGTCCTGCCGTCTGGAGAGTGGCTCGAGAACCGCGGCCGCCTGCTGGAAATCTCTCAGACGCATATGCACTATCGCGATGCCGAGCTCTATGTCGCCGTCGCCGGGAGCGAGGGTTCTGGCCTGTTTCCACGCATCAAGAGAACCCTGAATGTCGTCGAGCTCGAACCGCGTCCGAGCAAGGCCTTCCCAGGCGTCGGCGTTCGACTTGTCGCGAAACAGCGAGAGCCGGTAGTATTCCTCGGCTTCTTTGTACATCCGCAGTTCGTTCGCCGCGAGCCCGAGATTGTAGTAGAGCACGGAGCTTTCCTGTCCCGCTTCCCTGGCCCGCAGGAGGGCCGAGAGCGCGTCGGTGAACATGCGCCGGGCATTCATGGCCTCCCCGAGCAGCAGCAGATACTCCGGATCACCGGACAGATAGCTTTGCGCCGAGATCAGCTGCGCGTAGGCGGCCTGGTGGTTGTCCTGCCGGTAGTATGCCTCGGACAGGATCAGATTCGTGCGCGGATCCCGCGGCGAGAACCGCAACGCCTCGGTCGCGTACTTCTCCGCAGTGGCGAATTGCCCCTGGGAGAGCGCTATCGAGGCGAGCCCTGCGTTCGGCCCGGCGAAATTAGGCTTGAGGTCGACCGCGAAACGGTACGCCTTCTTCGCCTCGGTCAGATTTCCCTGCAGTTCGAGCGTCCTCCCGAGGGCGTATTGCAACTCGTAATCATCCGCCCTGACGGCGGCGGCCTTCTCGAATTGGAACTGCGCCTCGGCGTACTGCTTCCTCTCGAGGAGCGCCATGCCGAGGTTGTAGCGGGTGTCGGGATCGTCGGGGCGCGTCTCGAGAGACCGGTGCCACATCGCTATAGCCTCGTCGAGATCGTCCCGCTGGGCCGCTTCTACGCCGAGGTTGTAGTATTTGATGGAGGAATCACCGCACGAGGCGATGCAGAGAGCGATCAGAAGCATAAGCTGAGCGGCTCGTTGCGGCATGACGAGGGTCCTTTCATATACGGGGCGTCAGTGTGCCTCGCGTCTATTCAGAATATAGCGCTGCCGCGTCCCGAGGTATATGATAAAGACGCCGGTCAGGCATCTTTCCGGTGGATGGTCCGGCTGTCGCGGACTCCGGAACGGTCCTGCGGGGACGCAAAAAAGGTCAACGAGAAGCCCCTTGGCCGTTTGGCGGGGGCTTGTCCGTGTGGTATAGTGTACAAATGTCCCTGTACGGCACACGGGGGAGGATCTGATGGAGAATCGAAGCCACATGAGATCCGAAGCGGCGTTTCTCTGCGCCGCACTTGCCGCCCTCTGCATAGCCGGGCGAGCGGCGGCTTGGAACCATTCCGAAATTGAATGGCGATCGATCGAGACGGAGCACTTCGTCGTCCACTATCACGTGGAGGTCGAGAGCAGCGCGGCCGAGGTCGCGCGGATTGCGGAGGAGATCTACGGACCGATCACATCGCTGTACGGGTACGAGCCCGAGCGGGTGCATATCAACGTCACCGACAGGGCGGGGCTGCCGGAGGGGGCTTCGTACTACTATCTAAACCGGATCGATATCGACACGGACGACGTCGATTTCCATCTCCGGGGGACGGCCGACTGGGTCAGGAACGTCATCACCCATGAGTTTTCCCACATGGTATCGCTGCAGGCGTCGATGAAGATGCCGCGATGGCTTCCGGCGATCTTCCTCCAGGGTTTCGGCTTTGAGAAAGAGAAACGCCCCGATGTCATCACGGGGTATCCGAATTTCGTTGGATCGCTGCCCGTAGCCGGAGAGGTCGTGCCGAACTGGCTCGCGGAAGGGGTCGCACAGTACCAGGCAGAGGGGTCGCGCAATGATATCTGGGATTCCCACCGAGACATGCTGCTGCGCTCGGCAGCGCTCGGCGGCACGTTGCTCGATCTCGGCAGGATGGGCGTCTTCGGCAAGAACTCCCTCGAGGCGGAGATGCTCTACAACCAGGGATACTCGCTGGTGCGGTACATCGCCTCCAAGTATGGAGACGAAGCGGTCGCCGAGCTGTTCCTCGCTCATGCCGCCTGGCACCGGATCGGATTCGAGGGCGCCTGTCGCAGCGTCCTCGGCCTTTCGGGAGAGGACCTGTATGAGGCATGGAGAGAGGAGATCACCGGCCGATACCGGGAGATCGAGTCGAGCATCCTCCCTCAGGCGAGGATCGGCAGGCGTGAGGCGGGAGAGGGTTTTCTGAACATGCATCCGCTGGCCGACGCCGCGGGGGGGATCTACTACGTGTCGAATCGCGGACGCGATTACCGCGAGGCGGATCTCGTCCGCCGCGATCCCGACGGAACCGTCCGTCCGGTCGCGACCGACGTCGCCTCGGGAGCGGACATATCGGCGGATGGAAGAACGATGTGCTTCGCGCGTCGAACCGACGACAATCCGAACAGATACGAGTTCGACGATATCTTTCTCAAGGACCTGCCGGGCGGGAGGGAGCGGCGACTCACCAGAGGGCTGCGGGCGACGGATCCTTCCTTCTCCCCGGAGGGGGACCGCATCGTTGCCGTCGCCTAGGCCGATCGCGGCGACCGCCTCGTCACGATCGATGCGAGAGACGGATCGGTGAACGACCTGATCCCGGAAAAGCCGGGGCGCCGATTCTTCGGACCGTCCTGGGGCGAAGGGGGGATACTCGTCTGCGTTTTCGACGGGACGAGCAGGGACATCATCCTCGCGGACCCCGGAACCGGAGCGTTCCGGACGGTCGCGGGGACCACGGCGGACGAGCGGGATCCGATGTGGTGCCGTCCAGGCGAGGGGTTCCTCTACGCGAGCGACCGGACGGGGATCTTCAACGTCTACCACGCACGTCCCGGAGAAGACGGCGGGCTGATGGCAACGCGCGTCATAGGCGGCGCCTTCCAGCCGTTCGAGTTCGGGGAGGATCTCCTCTTCGCATCGTACGGAGCCGAAGGGTACGAGATACGCAGGATAGAACGGTGGCGGGCGGGAGCAGGGGAGATAGACCCGGAGAGCGATGATGAGGATCTGATGGAACTCCGGATGCGGTATATCGGCTGTCCGTCATCCGGCTCTGAAGCCCTGGTGAATCGGGAATCCGAACGATTCAAGGTCTCGTACACCCCGCCGTTCGTCTTTCCGCGCCTGCTGGTCTACGACGGCTCATTCCGGTTCGGTCTCGCAACGGATTCGAGGGACTATCTCGACCGGCAATCGGTCTATGCAGCGGGATCCGCCGGTTTCGACGGGGAATTCGACGCGCAGCTCGGCTTGGAGGTGAGGCAGCTCAAGCCGACCTTCCGTTTTGATCTGCTGAGGATGCGCAAGTATCACGAGTATGACGATCCGCTGGCCGGAGAGGTCACTGTCCGGTACGACCTGTGGGACGCCTACTTCGGCTGCGTTTTCGAGCTCGATACGCCGACGCTCCTTCACCGGCGCGACATCACCCTCCAGTACAACCACGGGGAGTACGGGCTGAATATCAACGCCTGGCAGGTATATGACTACGAGATTGGATGGACCTACTACAAGGCCGACGAGTTCTCGCTGCTGTTCGACTACCGCACGGTGAGACGCGAGGTCACCGCCGACATCAATCCCCGCCGGGGGCGCGCGGTGCACGCGGAGGCGACGGCGTCGATCTCCAGTCTTCAGTCCGGCGATTTCGAGTACTCGTTCCAGCCGCTCTACGACAAGAACAACTTCTCCCGCTTCATCGTCGCATACGAGGAGTACTTGCCCCTGCCGTTCTGGAGTCACGCACTCACCCTCTACGGACGAATCGGTTGGATAGACAGGGAGAAGATAGACGATTTCTTCCATCTCTACCTCGGCAGCCGCGAGGGACTGCGCGGCTATTCGTACTACAGCATCGGCGGCACGAAGAATGCCATGGCGAGGATCACCTACCGCTTCCCGATCCTCCCCTCCATCGAACG
>JAQVGR010000166.1 GCA_028696635.1 Candidatus Krumholzibacteriia bacterium
TCGAGACCTTCTTTTCCCGAAAGCGTGGTGGCACGGGGCTCGGCCTGTTCGTGACGCACAGCATCATTCAGCATCATCAGGGCAGGATAACGGTACGCTCCGAACCGGGATCGGGTACATCATTCCGCGTGTACCTGCCGATCTCGCGTCCGGTCAAGGGAGGCAGTCTTGAAACCGGTAGTGCTTCTGGTCGATGACGAGGACACGATACGGCTGTTCCTCGAGAAGACGCTGAAGGTGGAAGGGTACGAGGCGCTGACGGCATCTACGGGGGAAGAGGCGATCGAGAAGACGAGAAGCGAACTCCCCGACCTCGTCCTGCTCGATCTGAAGCTCCCGGATATGAACGGCATCGATGTGCTTCATAAAATCAAGGAGGAGCTGCCGGAGATCTGCGTGATCATGCTGACTGCCTTCGGCGACATCGAGACGGCAGTGTCGGCAATCAAGAAAGGGGCGTTCGATTTCGTCAGCAAGCCGGTGAACCTCGAGCAGCTTCTGCTCGCGGTCGGAAAAGGGCTCGAGTCGCAGAAGCTCAACCGCGAGCTGTTCCAGCTTCGCCGCCGGGTCAAGCTTGATTTTGACGAGGGATATATCCCGGGCGAGAGCCCGCAGATGAAGGAGATCTACGAGATAGTCAGGACCGTGGCGCGAAGCGAGACGACGACCGTGCTCATCCAGGGAGAAAGCGGCACCGGCAAGGAAATGATCGCGAATATGATCCACCGCTTCAGCCCTCGACATGACAAGCCGTTCCTCGAGATCAACTGCGCGTCCCTGCCGGAGGAGCTTCTCGAGAGCGAGCTGTTCGGGCACGAGCGGGGAGCCTTCACCGACGCCAAAGTCCAGAAGATCGGGCTCCTCGAGCTGGCGAACAAGGGAACGCTCTTTCTCGACGAGATCGGAGAGATGAGCCAGACGATACAGGTCAAGCTGCTGCGCGTGCTCGAGCGCATGACGTTCCGACGTGTCGGAGGGACGAAGGACATCAAGGTCAGCGTGCGCATCATCTCGGCGACGAACCGCGATCTCGAGTCGGCGGTGGGCGAGAAACTGTTCCGCGAGGACCTCTACTACCGGCTCAAGGTGATTCCGATACACATCCCCCCCCTGAGGGAGCGCAAGGAGGACATCTACATCCTCCTCAAGCACTTTCTCACGAGGTTCAACAGGCAGTTCAACAAGAACTTCATGGAGGTCGACGACGGCGCGTTCGAGAGGATCCTCGCGTATCCGTGGCCGGGCAATATCCGGGAATTGAAGAATATAGTGGAGCGGATCGTGCTGCTCGAGAATGACACCGTATTGAGGATCTCGCATCTTCCCGAAAGCATCAGGAAGGGCGAGTCCGCAGCCCTCGAGCGAACCGTCGCCCAGCGTTTCGAGGTCGCACTGGGAAAACCTTTCCCGGAGGCCGGAATCGATTTCGAGGATCTCATCAGGAACGCGGAGAGCGATCTTATCGCCAAGGCGATGAAGGAGGCCGGGGGCAACCAGAGCAGGGCGGCGAGGCTTCTGCGCCTGAACCGCGACAAGCTCCGGTACCGTCTCAGAACCTCCGAAACGGAAGACGCCGGGAGCGGAGATGAGTGAACGCCTGCGCAGAACAGCCGCGATGACGCTCATCGCCGTCGCGGCATGCGCCGGTTGCGGCGTGTACCGAACGACGAGCCGCACGGCGGGGGACATCCGGCGGATATCCGTGCCGTATTTCAACAATGCCACGGCGGAACCCGAAATAGAGATCGAGATCACGGACCGGATCATCGAGGGGATAGTCCGGGACAACACGCTGCGGGTCGTGGACGAGGCCGAGGCGGACGCCCTGCTCGAAGGGACCGTCGTCGAGTACCGGAACATCCCATTTACCTTCGAGCAGGGGGAAACGCAGATACAGGCCGAGCAGTACCGGTTGTTCGTCGGGATACGCGTCTCCTTGTTCGACAAGGGGAAGAACGCATATCTGTACGAGGACAGGACGATCAAGGCGCACGGGGACTACTATCTCGAGACGAACGTCGATCAGAACTACGAGAACGCTCTTGAAGAGGTCTATCGCGACCTCGTTGAAGGGATCCTCTCGGCGACGGTGCAGGACTGGTGAGCGATGAGGGCCGATCTGGCATACTACCGAAGGGTTTTCGACTCCATCTCATCCGACGAACCGCTCCCGCTCTATCTGCTCAAGGGGGACGAAGCGTTTATCATGGAGGAGCTTACCGCGCGGATCGTCGATCGGCACGTACCGGAGGATATGCGCAGCTTTAATCTCTCGATCGACTACGGCGGGGAGGTCGACGTGGGACAGTTCTTGGCGACCGCCGGCGCGTATCCGTTTCTCGGAGAGAGGCGGGTCCTCGTGCTGAAGGAGCTCGAGCGCCTCAAAGGCGGATGGAAACCGCTCGTCGAATACTGCGCATCCCCCGGTTCCTCGAGCGTCATCGTATTCCTGCTGGGCACGCATGACGAGCGGAGAAGGAAACTGCGGCTTCCGCGCGACGCCGGCGCGCTCGAGAAGGCGGTAGCCGCGAAAGGGCGGGTGATTCCCTGCGAGCGGCTCGGCGACGCGGAGGTGAGAAAATGGATCGTCTCTGCGGCAAAGCGCGCGGGGGTGACGATGACGGGAGAAGCCGCCTCGGCCATGCACGCGAGCGTCGGCGCCGACCTCTTCGATCTCCAGAACGAGATGGCCAAGATCGCCGTCGTCTTCGAGGGAGAGACGGTCACGGGAGCGGATCTCGCGGGTATTATCGGAGCCTACCGGCTCAACGCGGTCTATGACCTCATCGATTGCGTCGGTACCGGCGATGAGGGTCGCTCGGTGAGAGTCCTATCGAAGATAATCCAGACTGGCGCGGAGAGGCCGAGTGTTGTACTGTACCACCTGATCCGCCATTTCCTCGGACTGCTCAAGGCAAAGGCGGGTCAGAGCGACGGGGGGTTCCGTCCCGAGGGACGCGGCGGGCAGTCGGGAGCGATGTCTACCAGGACTATCCTGATCTGGCTCGAGAACCTCAGGACCGCGGAACTGGCGATCAAGAGCACGAGCCTGCCAGAGCGTCTGCTGATAGAAGGGGCCGTGCTGCATTCGTTCAGGGGAATGCTGCTCGACCCGTCGGCGCGTACGGTCGGAGCGGCCTGAACGGACGGGAGCAGCGGGGAGGCGGATATGAGCATCGAGACGAAGATCAGGAAGGTCACGGACGGCGAATTCGCAGGCGCCGTTCTCGCGCCGGGCCGTCCGGCGATCGTCGATTTCTGGGCTGATTGGTGCGGACCCTGCCGCCAGCTCGACGGCGTGCTCGACGAGATGGCCGACGAGTACGACGGCACGGTATCTTTTTTCAAGGTGGATGTGAACGAGAGCGGCAGGACGGCGGCCCGATACGCTGTGCAGAGCATCCCAATGCTGTTGTTCGTCAACAGGGGAGAGATAGTGGATCGGGCGGTCGGCTCGGTTTCCCGCGCGTTGATCGAGGAGAAACTCCGGACGATGCTCGAGGCGATCTGATCGGAAGTTTCGCGGACCGCAGGTCGAGAGGAAGAGATGAGAGGAATGGACGAGGAACGGATCATGGCCCGCGGTCTCAGGCCGCCGGGCCCATTGCTGCTCGTCAGGAAGCGGCTTGACGCCGCCTTCGGAAGGCGTCTGAGAGTGATTGTCTCGAGCGAGGAGGCGGTGCGGGATCTTCTCGCGTTCTTCGAAGAGATGGGCGTGCCGACCGAGACAGACCGGGCCGGAGACGACTACCATGTGATTGCCGATCTGTCCGGCCGGAAGAAAGGCGACTGATGGAAGAGTTCTTCCCCTTCAGGGAAGTCGAAGAGACGTGGCAGCGCCGCTGGGCGGATCTCTTTCGGTGCGATACGTCGGGCGATTCCCGCAAGTACTATTGTCTTATGATGTTTCCATACCCATCGGGATACCTCCATGTGGGTCACGGGCGCAATTACATAATCGGCGACGCGCTGGCGAGATACAAGATAATGGAAGGGCGCGAGGTGCTCGCGCCGATGGGGTGGGATGCATTCGGGCTTCCCGCGGAGAATGCCGCTATAAAGAACCGGATAAGCCCGGCCACCTGGACAGCCGACAACATCGCCTACATGAAGCGGCAGTTTTTCCAGTGGGGTGTCATCTACGACTGGTCCCGCGAGGTCACATCGTGCAAGCCCGATTACTACCGGTGGACGCAGTGGCTTTTCCTGCAGCTGTATCATTCGAAGCTCGCCTATCAGGCGGAAGCGTCCGTCAACTGGTGCCCGTCATGCAGGACGGTTCTCGCCAATGAGCAGGTTGTGGGTGGGGAGTGCGAGCGCTGCCACAGCGAAGTCGAGCAGAGGAAGCTCAGGCAGTGGTTTTTCAGGATCACCGATTACGCCGACCGGCTCCTCGGCGATCTCGAAGCCCTGGAGAGCTGGCCTGAACGGGTCGTGGTGATGCAGCGGAACTGGATCGGCCGCTCGGAAGGTGTGGAGGTCTCGTTTCCGCTCGAGGGGAGCGACAAGGCGCTCGATTGTTTCACCACGCGCATAGACACGATCTGCGGCGCCACGTTCGTCGTGATAGCGGCAGATCACCCGCTGGCGATCGAACTGCTCCGGCGCGGCGGAAGGGAGGATGAAGGGCGAGCCTTCATCGAGCACGTGGGGCGAATCAGGGTCGAAGAGCGCGAGATGACCGAGCAGACGAAGGAGGGGTTTTTTACCGGGTGCTATGCGTCTAATCCGGTGACCGGCGGGAGGATCCCGGTCTTTTTGGCAAGCTACGTTTTGATGGAGTACGGGACCGGCGTGGTCATGGGAGTCCCCGCGCACGACCAGCGTGATTTCGAGTTCGTCGCCGAATCTCCCGTCGAGATACCGGTCATACAGGTGATACTCGAGGAAGGTTCATCGCCGGGGACGCTCACGGCGGCGTACGTCGGCGATGGCGTCATGATACATTCGGGCGTATACGACGGTCTTCGCAACAGCGAGGCGATGGAGCGGATCGCGGATGATCTCGCGGCCGCGGGGCGGGCCCGGCGCACGGTGCACTATCGCCTCAAGGACTGGCTCATCTCGCGTCAGAGGTACTGGGGCGCGCCGATACCGATGATCCACTGCGAC
>JAQVGR010000167.1 GCA_028696635.1 Candidatus Krumholzibacteriia bacterium
CAATCGATCACTCACCCCCCTCGGCGCCGGACCGCTTCCTGAAAATCCCTTCGTGCGATAGCACCGGCTGAACGGCGGGATTATACCGCACCGGCCGCGTTCCTGTAAAGACCCTTTTCCCGCCCCCACCCCGGCTGCGGCCGGAGTCTCATGTCATATTTGCAGATGACGCCGGAGATTTTCGGGTGTATGCTCCCTTCCCGTGAGCGGTCCGTCAACCCGAAAGGAGCCATACATGCGGTTACTCATATGCTCATGCGTTGCGGTCTCCCTGCTCCTCTGCGCCGGCGCCGTCCGGGCGAAGGAGCCGGGGGCGTACGTCGCCGAGGCGAAGCTCCTCTCCGACGCGGGCGATCTCGCCGGAGCGGTCGCCCTCCTCGAACAGGCCGTCGCCGAGCACCCGAAGAGCTCGGAAGCCTTCGCCTATCTCGGTCTCTACACGGGGATGAGCGCCGGGCGCACCGGCGACATGATGGAGGCGGGGCGCCTGTCGATGCGCTCCTTCGAGCTGCTCGACACGGCGGTTGCCCTCGACCCGGGGAACCCCGACGCGCACCTCTTCCGGGGGATCATGGGGATCAACGTCCCCGAGTTCATGGGAAAGATGGACGGCGGGATGCAGGACCTCCAGAGAGCCGCTCAACTCTATTTCGGCTCCCCGACGAAGGCCTCCCCGGACGGCCTGACGACCTCGCTGTCCATGCTCGCGCAGGGATTCGAGAAGCGGGGCGATCTCGAGGGGCAGCGCGAGGCCCTGCGGCAGATCGTCACCATGCTCCCCGGCTCCGACGCGGCAGAGCGGGCGCAGCGCAAGCTCGACGAGCTGGCCGGCGCGCACGGCGCGCCGCCGCGACCGGACCCGCTGGCCCCCGCCGGGGGGGACAGCGAGGCGGTCCGGGCGCTCAAGGCGCAGTACGCGGGCAACCCGTCGGACACGGCGCTCGCGCTGGCGATCGGGCAGGCGTACTTCGCGGAGGGAGCGCACGCCCGGGCCCGCGAGGCGCTCAAGGCCTATGTCGGCATGCGACCCGGCGACGCGGAAGCCTATCTGCTCCTCGCGCAGAACGCCGGGGCGCTGGCCGAAACAGGATATGACGAGAAGATCCACGAGGACACGAACTACCGCTCGGGACTCGCATTCGAGGTGATGAACTGGCTCGACAAGGCGGTCGCCGCCTCTCCCGGCGACCTCGGCCTGCGCCTGATGCGCGGCACCGTCGGGATGCAGATGCCGTTCTTCCTCGGCAAGCAGGAGCAGTCGACGGCCGACCTCGAGACGGTCGCGGCGAGCGACGCCCCCGACTCGCTCAGGTCGCAGGCGCTGTTCTATCTCGGCGTGGCCGGGCAGCGCGAGGCGATGCGGTACTGGATCGACGTGGCGAAACGGTACCCGGACTCCGAGGCGGCCCGGCTGGTATTCGAACAGATGCGCCCCGCCGTGGCGCGGTTCGACGAATCGGCGGTGGAGCGCCCGTTCGTGAAGATCGACTTCGTCCTCGGCTTCCGGGACGATCTGCCCCCCCAGACGGCGGTCTGGATCGAGGACGACCGGGAGAACTACGTGGCCACGGTCTACGTCTCCGGGTTCGCCGGATTCGTCAGGGAGCGGCAGGTGACCCTGCCGCTGTGGGCGGCGGTCTCGAAGTTCGAGGGGGTCGACGGGGTCACCGGCGCCAGCATCGATGTCGGGCATCACGTCTATGCGTGGGACTGCACGGATCATGAGGGAAACAGGGTCCCGAAGGGGACCTACACGGTCCGCGTGGAGGTATCGCACTGGCCGAGCGGCCTCTATCAGAACGTGGCGGCGAAGATCGATGTCGGAAAGAAGGACGGCTCGACCCTCGTCGAGGAAGGCGACTTCGTCCCGTTCCTCGAGGTGACATACCGTAAATAGCGGAGGAACCGGGAGCCGTGGCTCGAGCTCGAATCGCCGATCGCGCGGTCCCTGCGGGCGCCGTCATCGTCGGAGCGGGCCCGGCCGGCCTGTGCTGCGCGATGCACGCCGCGGCCGGAGGCCGCAGCGTCGTCGTCCTCGAGAAGAACCGCGCCCCCCTCGTCAAGCTCGCCCTCACCGGAGCGGGCAGATGCAACATCACCCACGCCGGCCCGATCGATGAGTTCCCGCCGAGGTACGGGTGCCGCGCCCGGTTCGTCAGGCCGGCCCTCTTCGACTTCACCAACGGCGATCTCGTCCGCCTGCTCGCCCGCCGCGGCCTCGGGACGGTCTGCGAGGAGGACGGCAGGGTTTTCCCCGCAACGCACGACCCCGCCGACGTGCATGAGGCGCTTCTGGCCGAATGCGCCGCGCTCCCGCTAGAGATACGCTGCGCAGAGCCGGCCCTGCGGATCTCGGCGGAGAACGGCGGGTTCGAGGTCCGCACGAGGCGCGGGAAATGCCGCGCCGGATCGCTCGTGATCGCCACCGGCGGCCTCTCGTACCCCCGCACCGGCTCGACGGGGGACGGGTACGCCTTCGCCCGGACGTTCGGCCACGCGATCGTCGAGACGGGTCCGGCCCTCGCGCCGGTGATCGTCAGGGAGTATCGCTTCGCCGGCTGCGCGGGTATCTCGATCGAGGATGCGCGGATCGTCGTCCGCCGCGGATCGAAGCAGGTGCGCCGCTCCCGCGGGGACCTGCTCTTCACCCACCGGGGGCTGTCCGGTCCCGGCATGCTCGACCTGAGCAGGGATGTCAGGGCGGGGGACACGATCGCCGTCTCGATAGTCCCGTTCGAAACGGAGAAGGAGTGCCGCGGGGCGCTGGACGGCGACGCCCGCGCGCACGGGAGGCGATCGATCGGGCAGTGCCTCGCCTCCCTCGGCGTGCCGGCGCGGCTCGCCGCGCGCATCCTCGAGCTGGCCGGCATCGATCCCGCCCTGAAGACCTCGCAGACCGGCAAGGCCCGGCGCGATCTGATCGCCTCGCGCCTGACACGCCTCGAGTTCACCGCTGCGCGCCTCGGGGGTTTCGGCGAGGCGATGGTCACGCGGGGCGGCGTGTCGACCGGCGAGATCGACCCCCGCACGATGGAGTCGCGCCTCGCGCCGGGATTGTATGTCGTCGGCGAAACGCTCGACGTCGACGGGGACACCGGCGGCTACAACCTCCAGTGGGCATTCTCGTCGGGCGCGGCCGCCGGCCGCGCGATAGCCCGCAGCTCCCGTCCCGTTACCGCATGACAGGCGCCCCGCGCCGTGCTATCCTCGCCCAGGACAGAAACCGAAGCCGGAGATCGATCAGAAGGAGGAAGGGCATGGGACCTGTTTCGCGTCATCCCGCATGCCGTTCGATAATCGCCGCCGCCGTGCTGCTCTGCTGCGCAGCGGCAGGCGCTCAGGAACCGATGCGGATCGTCCTGCCCGCCCCGGATATGGAAGGCGGGCTGCCGCTGATGAAGGCCCTCGCGCTGCGATCCTCGTCGCGCTCGTTCGCCCCGGAGGAGCTCCCCGCGCAGATCCTCTCCGATCTGCTCTGGGCGGCGGCGGGGATCAACAGGCCCGAATCGGGGAAGCGCACCTCACCGACGGCGCGCAACATGCAGCAGATCGACGTCTACGTCGGCATGGCCGGGGGGCTCTACCTCTACGATCCGAAGGAGCACGCCCTGCTGCCCGTGATGGCCGGGGACATCCGTGCCGCCACCGGACGGCAGGATTTCACCGCAGTGGCGCCGGTGAATCTCGTATACGTGGCGGACTACGCGCGGATGGGCGACGGCGCGGAGGAGACGAAGAGGTTCTACGCGGCGACCGACACGGGGTTCATCGGCCAGAACGTGTACCTGTACTGCGCCTCGGCGGGGCTTGCGACCGTCGTGCGCGGCGCCGTCGACCGCGAGGCCCTGGCGAAGGCGATGGGGCTGCGTCCCGACCAGCATGTCGTGCTCGCCCAGACGGTCGGATACCCGGGAGAATGATCCCCGGCAGGGCCGGAGACGGGAGATCATGGCTGTCTCGATGAGCGACACGCGAACGGACTGCATTCACATCATTCACTCGCTCGAGTACGGCGGGGCGCAGCGGGTGGTCTGGAACTACGCGAAGTTCCACGACCGGGAGCGCTATCGGCTAGGGATAGTCTCGTTCATGGCCGGTGGTGGCATGGCCGGCGAGATCGAGCGGCTCGGGGTTCGGGTTCGCGCGCTCGGGATGCATTCCTCCGATCCGCGCGTCATACGCCGGCTGCGAAGGATCCTCGCAGAGACGGGCGCGCGGATCGTGCATTTCCACAACCCGCTCCCGCTCTTTCTCGGCCTCCCCGCCGCCTCGCTGGCCCGCGTGCCGGCGCGCGTGATGACCGAGCACAGCACGGACTTCCCGGGGCGGGGAGGCGGGCGGCTCGCCGCGCCCCTCTACCGGCGGCTGCGCCGCTCGCTCGACGCGGTGATCGCCTGCTCGGACGAGGTGGCGCGCTCGCACAAGCGCCGGATCGATCCGTCGCGCCTGATCACCATTCCGAACGGCGTCGACACCGGATATTTCGTCCCCCGCGCCCCGGACCCTGCCGAGCGGAGCGCCGCCGGCGCCGGAACGGGCGACTTCCTGATAGCCGCCGTCGGCAGCCTAACCCCGCAGAAGGGGTTCGACCTCCTCATAGAGGCCGTCTCCCGCCTCGCCGAGCGCGGCATACCGGCGCGGCTGATCGTCGCCGGCGGCGGCCCCCTGCGCAAAGAGCTCGAGGCGCGCGCGCGCGCCAAGGGGATCGCGGGCTCCACGCGCTTCGCCGGGTGGATCGCCGACGTGCGGGGGATACTCGCCGCGGCAGACGTCGTCGCCGGCTCGTCGCTGCGCGAGGGCCTCCCCCTCGGCGTGCTCGAGGCCATGGCCTGCGGCAGGCCGGTCGTAACCACCGATGTCGGGGGGAACCGCGAGGCGGTCGATGACGGGATCACCGGATTGCTCGTGCCGCCGGGAGACCCCCTGGCTCTCGCCGGGGCGCTCGAGCGGCTGTGGAACGACCGGGAAAGGCGCGCGGCGATGGGGCTCGCCGGGCGCTCGCGGGTCGAGGAGCGCTTCTCGGCCAGACGGATGGTGCGGCGGACGGAGGAGCTCTACGCTCGGCTCCTCGACCGCGCCGCGACGGCGAAATGATCGAAGTACGATCG
>JAQVGR010000168.1 GCA_028696635.1 Candidatus Krumholzibacteriia bacterium
CAGCAGCCCTCCCGGACGATCCGCTTCATAGATGAACGGATGGGCCTCGAACCGCGCCAGCTGGAGAGCCGCCGCGATCCCCGCCGGTCCGGCGCCGATTATGGCTATGTCGCTCGCATTCATGGTCTGTCCGTTTCCAGCAATGCAACGGACGCGAATCCATGGGACAGGTTCATCAGCGTCCCCCGATGGAACTCCCTGTTGTACGTCGCCGTGGCGTCGGCTGGGACGAACACGGCGAAGTCCCTCACGAACGCCGCGCGCGCCGTCGTCTCGACGCAGAGGTGCGTCATGACGCCGGCGATCGCGAGCTGGCGCACACCGAGCTCCCTGAGCACGCGCGGCAGCGCCGAACCGTGAAACGCGTCGTACCTCGGCTTCAGAATGATTTCCGTGGCGAGCGCCTCGATCCGCGGATCGAGCTCCGCCATCGGCGTGCCGGGCAGGATCAGGTCGCCCCACCACTCCCCCATCATCCCCGCATCCTCCGGCGTGTTCACGTGCCGGGTGGCGATGATCGGGCGGCCCGCCTCGAGAAATCCCTTCGCCAGACGCTCTATCGCCGGCACGATGGCCGGCGCGCTCGGCACGCAGGCGTGCGAGCCGGGATCGAGGAAGTACCGCTGCATGTCGAGGATCAGCAGGGCGGCCCGGGACATGTCGAAGGCCGGACCGCGGGGTCTGTCCGGAAGCCCCGCCGTCAGCGCGGCGACGGCCTCGTCCATGGTCTCCGGGGTGAAGTAGGCTTCCTTCACGGTTCCGGCACCCCTCGCCCCCCCGGGCGCGGTCATCCGGGCAGGCGGTCCATGCCGTACCGCTTCGCCTCGGCGGTCATCAGGTCGCGCAGGTGCCTCTGCGTCGCCGCATCGAGCGGCTCGGGCGTGTGCTGTGCGAGGATCGCGTCGACCCGCTCGCGCGCCCGCGCGAAGGCGTCCTTCCTGCCCTTGACGCGCCACTCCTCGAGGGCGCCGCGCTCGATCACCGGATCGGGGAAGTACGCTTCCTTGCGGAACCACTTCGTCGTGTGCGCGAGCGAGAGGAACTCCTTCTTCTCGAGCCCCTGCTCGATCAGCGGCAGGGCGATCGGGTCGTCGCGCAGCGCGATCCCGCGCGCGAGGCGCAGGGCCATCCCGCAGATCTCGTGGTCGAGCACAAGTTTCTCGAGGCTCTGGCACGACTCGAAGTCGAGCATCCCGGGGCCGGAGATGTTGTTCACCCCGGAGACCGCCGCGACGATCGCCCCCATCGCCGTCTCCATACCCGCCTGGTAGTCGACCGGCTTGGAGTCGCTCAGCGCCATGTACGCGTGGGTCGGCACGCCGAGGTGCTTGCCGATCTCGGCGTATGCGCCGTCTATCATCATCGTCTCGATCGCCCCCATCGGCGTCGTCCCCTTGCGCATGTCGAAGCAGGCGGGGGATCCGCCGTAGACGATCGGCGAGCCGGCCCCGGCGAGCTGGTGGATGACGATCCCGCTGAGGTTCTCCGCGCAGTGCTGCGTGACCGCCCCGGCGAGCGTCACCGGCGAGGTCGCGCCGGTCAGCGGCATCGAGACCAGCTCGGCGGGGAGCCCCGTCCGCGCGCAGTCGATCAGCGCCTGGCAGGTGAGGTCGCTCCACATCAGCGGAGGCGAGGGGCAGCAGTCGAATATCGCCATCGGTTTCTCGCGGAGTCGCTCCGCGTCGCCGGCGACCGCCGAGAGCATCTCGTGCATCACCCTGAACGCCTCGACCTTGAAGGTCCCCGTGACGACCGGCTTGGACGAGCCCAGAAGGCCCAGCATCAGCCGGTAACGGTCTGCGACCTCCTCGGGCACGTCGCCGGGGATCAGGCCGGTGCTCTGGGCGGCGTAGTGAGGGAGCGCGTCGGTGAGCCGCACGAACGCCTCGACGTCGCGCGTGGCCGGCTCGCGCGCGTCGCCGAGCTCGGGGTCGAATATCCGCAGCGCCGCCGAACCCGGATTGAAATGGATCCGGTCGCCGCCGAGATCCATGACCGCCTCGCCGGAGCGGTCGTAGACGAGGATCCGGTCGGGGGCCGTCTCGAGCGCCTTCTCGACGAGAGACGCGGGGATGTGCACGCGCCCCTTCCTCGCCTTCGCCCCGGCGCCGGCGAGCAGCTCGATCGCCTCGTCGTTCTCGACGAACACGCCGACGCGCTCGAGTATCTCGATCGCCTCGGCGATGATCTTCTTTCTCGTCTTCTCGTCGAACCACTTCACGCGCGGCGTCATGCCCATAGTCGCCCGCTCCTTCCCTGGTGTCACTCGTCGTCAAGACGGTACGGACAGGTGTCCATGTCGCAGTTGCGGCAGGAGTTCTCGCTCCGCAGCCGCACCGGGTTCCTGTCGATGTGCACGGCGAACGAGACCGACTTGCGGGGGACCATCATGGCCCCCGGCGTCAGGGTCACGCCGATCCGCTCGGCGGGGAGCAGGTCGAAGAGCCGGCGCTGGCCGCCGACGTCCCAGTCGCCGTATCCGGGGCTCGCGCGGCAGGAGGTCCTGAGCCCCTCCGCCGCCGCGGTCTCGTCGATACGGTCGTTCATGTACCGGGCGACCGCCTCTGCCGCGGCCGAGCCGACCGCGTCGAGCGCGATCCCCTCCAGCATCCTTCCGGCGCCGATCGCGGCCTTGACCGTCTCCTCGAGTGCCATCCCTATCGTGCAGATGCAGATCGCCACCCGCTCCAGCTCCGCGAACCCCGGCGGTCCTTCGATCTCCCCGCCGGTGACGATCTCGTAGATCCCCTTCGGCTCGATCAGCGAGCGAGCGTCGGCGAGCGCCTTCGCGATCGCCTCTTTGATCTTCGCCGCCTTCGCGTCACCCGGATCCTCCTCCCCGACCCGTACGTGCCGCTCTCCGAGCAGCTTGACGAGTTCCCGCTGCTCGGGCTCCACGGAGAATCCCTCGAGAACGACCGGCTTCATGCCCAGTATCACCGCCATGCGTCGAGCTTCGCCCTCAGCGCCCTGATGAACTCGGGGGTAGTGCCGCAGCAGCCGCCGACCGCTTCGGCCCCCGCCTCTACGATCTTCATCACCTCCGCCGCGAATTCCTCCGGGGTCTGCCGGTAGACGGCCTTCCCCGAGACCATTTCGGGGCGCCCCGCGTTCGGCTGGAAGAGCAGCGGCGTCTTCGTGAGCGCGCGCATCTCTGAGGCGAGATCGATCATCTCGGCGCTCGCCATCGAGCAGTTCGCGCCGATCATGTCGGCCCCGGCGGCGGGGAGCTCTTCGGCGGCCCTGGCCGGCGTATCCCCGACGATCGTGAAATACCCGCGCTTCTTGCGCTCCATCGTCAGCTCGCAGACGACCGGCTTAACCGAGACCTCGCGGACTGCGCGCACCGCCGCGACGGCCTCGCGGATGTCGTACATCGTCTCGATCAGAAAGATGTCGACCACGCCGTTCTCGAGCGCCTCCGCCTGGATCCTGAACGCCTCGAAGGCGCGAGCCTCGGTCAGAACGCCCATCGGCGGGAAAAACTCCCCGGTCGGGCCGATGTCGCCGGCGAGCCAACGATCCCCGAATCCGAACTCCCTGATCGCCGTGCGCGCCAGGGTCGCTCCCGCCTCGTTGACCTTCGCAGCGTCGGGAGGGGCTCCCCGGCTCGAAGCGGCGAGCTTGACCGGCGTGGCGCCGAAGGTGTTGGTCTGTATGACGTCGGCCCCCGCATCGAGAAAGGCCTTGTGGACGCCCATCAGGACGTCGGGACGGGTGATGTTCCACACATCGGGGGCCTCCCCCTCTCCGAGTCCCGCCGCGATCAGCATGCTCCCCATCCCCCCGTCGAAGAGGAGGACCCTTTCACCGAGCGATTCGAGGAAGGGCTTCATATATATATCCGCTCCCGGCGGACAGGCGGTTATCCACCGTATCCACAGGTTTCCACAGGCCGGTTCAGGCGGTCTTCTGCCTGGCCAGGGCCACCGCCGCGACCGCGTCGCCGGCGTACCCGTCGGCGCCGATCTCCGCCGCCCACTCCTTGCTGCAGGGAGCGCCGCCGACCATCACTCGTATCTTTCCTCGCAGCGATCGGGAGGCGAGCTCGTCAATGACCCGCTTCTGACCGGGCATCGTCGTGGTGAGCAGGGCAGAGACGGCGATCCAGTCGGCGCCTGTCTTCTCCGCCTCGTCCACGAACCGCTTCACGGGGACATCGGCCCCGAGGTCGGTGACCTCGAACCCGTTCGCCGAGAGCATCGTTGCGACCAGCGTCTTGCCGATGTCGTGGATATCCCCCTCGATCGTCCCTATCACGACACGCCCGAGCTTCTCGGCCGCCTCCCCCGCCTCGAGCGCAGGCCGGAGTACCTCCATCGCCTTCTTCATCGCCTCGGCCCCTATCACCAGCTCGGGGAGGAAGAGCTCCCCCTCCTCCCACAAACGCCCGACCTCGCGGATTCCCCTTGCGAATCCCTTCTCGATCACCTCGAGGACGGGGTAGCCCTTGTCGAGACTCGCCTTCGCGAGCTCGGCCGCCTTTGGGGAATCGCCATCGACGATCGCCTGCATGCACTGTTCGAGATGCTCTTTCATGTATTGATCTCCCGAAGCCAGATTCGAATACCTATACTCACACGATCGCTGAGGAATCTTCAGCAAGGCCGCAGTATATCAGAAAAGATTTTTCGATGGGCAGAAATTTGTCGAAGGCCTTCGAGGGGGGGTCCGGACCCGCCGGGCGTCGGGCGCCCGGCGGGTCAGTCCCGTTTCGTGCGCGGCTACCTGAGGAGCACCATCTTCTTCGATATCGTCTCCCTTTGGCAGGTGAGACGATAGAAGTAGACCCCCGAGGCCGCCTGGCGGCCGTTCGCGTCGAGCCCCCGCCATTCGACCGAGTGCTCGCCCCTCGGCTGCATCGCACCGTCGAGCAGCCTCGAGACGAGCCTTCCGGAGGCGTCGTAGATATCGAGGGTCACCGCCCCCTCCTCGGGGAGGTAGAAGCCGATGACCGTCGCGGGGTTGAACGGGTTCGGACAGTTCTGCCGCAGGGTGAGCGGGATCGCCGGCGTCGAGATCGCCTCGGTCTCGAAGAGCGTCCTGCTCCCCGAGGCGTCTTCGACGCCGACCCGGTAGCGGTATGTCGTCCCCGGCTCGCAGGTC
>JAQVGR010000169.1 GCA_028696635.1 Candidatus Krumholzibacteriia bacterium
CATCCGCCCGACGTCCTCGTCGAGCTCGGGGCGCCTGATCCCGTCCGGCATCGCCGGGAGCCGGAAGCGCGCGAGCAGCCCCGCTCCGGGGGCGAGCATGCTCCAGATCTCCTCGCTGATGAACGGCATGATCGGATGGATCAGGACCATCGACATCCCGAGCACGGCGCGGGAGGCGGCCCGCGCCCCGAGCCCCCGGGCGCCGCCTTCGCGCACCGCCGGCTTGGAGAGCTCGAGATACCAGTCGCAGTACTCATGCCAGAAGAAGTCGTAGATGATCCGCGAAGCCTCGTCGAACCGGTACGAATCGAGCGCCGAGGCGTACTCGGCCGCCCTCGCGGCCAGGCGGCTCGCGATCCACCCGTCCTCCCAGCCGAACCGCGCCCCCGCAGGACGCTCGCCGAAGAGATCCGCGCAGAGGACCGCGATGCAGTGGCTGCCGGCGGCGTCATCGTCGGCTCCCGGCTGCACGGCCTCCTCGTCCGGGCGGCCGAGAACGAAGCGGGCCGCGTTCCATATCTTGTTGGCGAAATGGCGCCCGACGTCGACCTTCGTCTCGTCGAAGAGCAGGTCCTGACCGGGAGGCGAGAGCATCATCAGCGCGAAGCGGAAGGCGTCGGCTCCGCCTCGCTCGATGATATCGATCATGTCCGGCGAGTTGCCGAGCGACTTGCTCATCTTCCGGCCCTTCGCGTCGCGTACGATCCCCGTGATATAGACGTCCGAGAAGGGAACCTCGCCCATGAACTCGAGGGCCGCCATGATCATGCGGGCGACCCAGAAGAATATGATGTCGCCGCCGGTCACCAGCACGTCGGTCGGGTGGAACTTCTCGAGATCGTCGGTCCGCTCCGGCCACCCCATCGGCGAGAACGACCAGAGCCACGACGAGAACCACGTGTCGAGCACGTCCGGGTCCTGCCGCAGGGCCGCTCCTCCGCACGATCCGCAGGAGCGGGGATCCTCGCGCGAGACGATCTCCGCCCCGCAGCCGTCGCAGTACCAGACGGGGATCCGGTGCCCCCACCAGAGCTGCCGGGAGATGCACCAGTCCCTGATATTCTCCATCCAGGCGAGATAGATGTTTTCCCACCGCTGCGGCATGAAGGTCACCTCGCCGCCGCGGACCGCCGCGACCGCCGGGGCGGCGAGCTCCTCCATCCGCAGGAACCACTGCTTCGACACGTACGGCTCGACCACGCCTCCGCACCGGTCGTGATGCCCCACCGCGTGGCGGTAGTCCTCGATCTTTCGCAGCAGTCCCTCGCGCTCGAGCTCGTCCAGGACAGCCGAGCGCGCAGCGGCGAGATCCAGGCCGGCGAAGCGGCCCGCCCTGTCGTTCATCCTTCCCGCCGCGTCGATCACGATCAGCGGCTCGAGTCCGTGGCGCATCCCGATCTGGTAATCGGTCGAGTCATGAGCCGGGGTGACCTTGAGAAACCCCGTGCCGAACTGCGGATCGACAGCCTCGTCGAGAACGATCGGTATCTCGCGGCCGGCCAGGGGGAGCTGTACGAGCACGCCCTCGAGCTCGGACGCCCGGGGATCGTCGGGGCTCATGGCGACCGCGACGTCGCCGAGCATCGTCTCGGGCCTCGTCGTGCCGACGACGATCTCCCCCTGCCCCGACGCCAGCGGGTAGGCGATGTACCAGAGCCTGGAGTCCTGCTCGCGGAACTCGACCTCCTCGTCGCTGATCGCCGTGCCGCACCGGGGGCACCAGTTGACGATATACGTTCCCCGGTATATCAGTCTCTTCTCGTAGAGCCGCACGAAGACCTCGCGGACGGCCCGCGACACCCCGGGGTCGAGGGTGAAGGTTTCGCGCGTCCAGTCGAGCGAGGCTCCGAGCCGCTCGAGCTGCTCGACGATCCGCCCGTGGTACTTCTCCTTCCAGGTCCAGCATTCCTCGAGGAACCTCTCGCGCCCGAGCTCCGTGCGGGCGATCCCGCGATCGAGCAGCGCGCGCTCGACGACGTTCTGGGTGGCGATCCCCGCGTGATCGGTTCCCGATAGCCAGAGGACCTCGTGCCCGCACAGCCGCTTCCAGCGGCAGAGGATATCCTGCACCGTCGTGCCGAGGGCGTGCCCGACGGTCAGCATCCCCGTCACGTTCGGCGGCGGCAGGATGATGCAGAAGGGGGGGGCGGGGCTACGCGCGTCGGCGGTGAACGCATCCTGCTCACTCCAGGCCGCGCTCCACCGCCGCTCAATGTCGCCGGGCGTATATACCTTGTCGAGCATGAAACCCTTCCAGTGCGGCTGTCTCCACCGAAAAACACCGTACTGTATCACGGCCGCCGCCGCCGGTCAACCGGCGAGCAGGAACCACAGCACCCCCGCCCCGCCGACCGGGAACAGGTACCACGCGAAGCGGTGCAGGCATCCCGAACGGAGAATCCGGATCAGCAGGCGCAGGGCCAGCAGACCGCTGGCGAACGCGGCGGCGGCCCCCACGGCGAGCATCCCCGCTTCGCCCCGGGTCAGCGGCTCCGCGCTTCCGGCGAGCTCGAGCGCGAGCGCCCCCGCCACCGCCGGTATGGAGAGCACGAACGAGAACTCCGCCGCCTCGGCGAAGCCGACGCCGCAGAGCAGCGCCGTCGTGATCGTCCAGCCGCTCCGCGAGCACCCCGGCAGTATCGCCACGGCCTGCGCCGCGCCTATCAGCAGCGCGGTGCGCCATCCGAGCTCCCTCGTACCGCCGCGCCCCTTCGAGAAGAGCAGGTAGATCCCCGTCGCGACGAGGCACCCGGCCGCGACGGCGGGCGCGTCGAAGGTCGCGATGATCCTGTCGTGCAGGAAGAGGCCGACCGCGGCGGCCGGGACGGAGCCGAGGGCGAACAGACCGATATACCTCAGCTCGGACGCATCCGATCCGCGCGACCGCAGCCCCCCGGATATCAGCCGTCCCGCGGCGGACGCCAGCCGCGCCACCCGTTCGCGGTAGTGGTATACGACGGCGCCGAGGGTTCCCGCATGCACCGCCGTCTCGAAGATGACGCTCCCGCTTCCCGGGGTCCGCGCCCCCATCACCGCCTGCGCGATGACGAGGTGTCCCGACGAGCTGACCGGCAGGAACTCGGTCAGGCCCTGTATGATCGCCAGCAGCAGCACCGATCCGATATCGAGGCCCATGCCGGGGCTCCTCCCCTCAGCCGGCGGAACGGCCCGATCCGAGCCAGAACGCCGCCACGCCGAAGAACATGCCGAGCTTCAGCAGGATGCTCACCGCGCGCGGCGCGCGCCGGGCGAAGCAGAGCGCCGCCGAGACGGCGAGTATCGGGATCACCGTCCCCGAGACCGCCGCGAGATATCCCTTCCCGTACGTCCCCGTACAATACGGAACGGGGAAGGCCGCCGCAAGGACTGTGAAGATCAGAGCCGAGGCGACGAGCGTCCGGTCAGCCCCCGAGACGACCGGCACCGTTCGCGCTCCGCAGGCCCGGTCCCCCCTGACGTCCTCGGCGTCCTTCACCAGCTCCCTGCCGAGCACGAAGACGAACGTGAACAGCGCCGGCAGCGCCCCCCGTCTCGAGTCGCCTGCGGCGAGGGCGCCGAGCGCGAACCCGCTGGCGGCGACCGCCGAGACGAGCAGATTCCCCGCCAGGTAGCGCCGTTTCAGGGTGCGCGAATACCAGTGCAGCAGGATCGCCCACACGACGATCCATCCCCCCTGCGCGGGAGGCAGCAGCGCCGCACAGACGGCGAGGAGGGCGAGCAGGAGCAGGTAGAGGCCGATCGCCGCGCTGCCCGTGACGGCCCCGGACGGGAGCGGCCGACCCGGCTTGTTGATCGCGTCGATGTCGCGGTCGAACCAGTCGTTTATCACGTTTCCCGCAGCCGTCGCCACGGCGGTCGCCGAGAGCAGGAGTAGTGGCCAGGGAGCGCCTCCGCCCCCGAGGGCGTACCCGGCGGCCACGCAGAGAACCGCGGCCGCGACATTGTGCGGACGGATGATCAGCAGCGCCTTGAGGAGAGCGGGCATCGTACCTCGGCGACCCTTTCAGAAATCCCACAGCAGCGAGATCCAGGCGAAGGCATCGGTCCGTTCCCCGCCGTCCCCCGAGCGGAGGCGCCACCCGCCGCCGGCCCCCGCAGCCGATCCCCCGCCGAGGTCGATGTCGAGGGCGACGGTGACGACCGTCTCCCTCTCCTCCGCACCGCTCGGCAGGGACGGATCCGGATCGCCCGTCCAGTCCCACGGGCGCATGTCGTTCCCTTCGCCCCTGCGCGCCCGCGTCCACTCAAGCGATGCGACCGCGCGGGGATGCAGGGGGGTTCTCAGCGACGCGGTCCAGCGGTCCGCGTCGGGCCCGAGCTGATCGCCGATGATCGCATCGACCGCCGGATCGCCGGTCCCCGTCAGATAGGCGGTTCGGAGGGAATCCTTGTGCGTGTAGGTGTACATGTCGATCCTCGTGAACCCCGCGCGCAGCATCAGCTCGCGCCCCCACGGCTGGACCAGCAGATCGGCCGCGACCGACAGTGCGACCTTGTCCGGCGCCGACGGATCGCTGTCGTACTGGTAGTCGTCTATCAGGAGCTCGCCTGAGAGGATCAGCCCCCGGACCGCGGGAACGCTGAGATCGAGCGACCACAGGATGTTGTCGTCGTCGCTTTCGTTGTACTGGTTGGCGTAGAACCAGCTCAGGGGGAGCAGGTAGGCCCAGTCGACGCCGCGCCCCGTGTAGAGAACCGTCTCGCTGAGGCCGGCCCTGATCCCCCGGGGGAGACGCAGCTCGAGCCGGTGCCCGGCGAGCCTCCGGGGAAGGCGCGGATCGAGGACTCCGTGGATCGCGCGCAGCGTCAGCCGGCCTATCGAGATATCTGCGGCGAGATGATCGAGCGAGCCCGCCCTGGAGGAGAGGATCAGCCCCTCCCCCCCTCCCGGGCCCCACCAGAGGTAATCGCGCCCCCCCTGCACCCGCCACCCCGGCCCGGCCAGCGCGAGATAGGCGCGCTCGTAATCGGAGGTGACCCCCCGCCAGCTCTTCTCCCGCGGCGAGGGCTTGCCGGTGCGTCGGGAGAGGTCCCGCTCGGGGGAAACGGAGACGCGGTACGCCGCCTCGAGGGGGATCGCCCCCCCCGGTGTGGGGAG
>JAQVGR010000170.1 GCA_028696635.1 Candidatus Krumholzibacteriia bacterium
AGCGGCGGGCCAGCGCGAGGGTGAAGAACCCCGCGCCGCAGTAGAGGTCGAGCGCCCGGCGCGCGGCAAGGCGCGGGAGGCCGGTCACCGTTTCCATCAGGCGGCCGTTGAGGAGGCGGTTGACCTGGAAGAAGGCCTCGGGCTGAACGGGGAACCGCAGCCCCCCCGCCTCCATCAGGACGTCGGGAGGCCCGACCCGGTCGCGGAGCCCCCACAGATGCACCGCGTCGAAGCTGTCCAGGCGGGCGCGCACCTTCGTCATCGGCGCGAGGGATGCGGGGGGCAGCGCCGCGATGGCGCGCCGCATAGACTCGGGCAGGAGCAGGCATCCCGTCTCGGGGAAGGGGACGATCTGCGACGACTCGCGCATCGAGAAGCCCGTCTCGCCGTGGGGGCCGACCTTGAAGAGGGCGTGATTGCGGTAGCCGAAGCGTTCGGGGCACGGGACGACGCTCGCGATCTCCGCCTTGATCTTCGCGATGCGGGAGAGCGCGTCGAGGACCGTCTCCCGCTTGACGGCGATCTCCTCGTCGTATCCGATGTGGAGGAAATGACAGCCGCCGCAGCGGCCGAAGACGGGGCACTCGGGTTCTCGCCGCGCCGGCGACGGCTCGAGGATCCGCGTCGCCTCGCCGAAGACGACGCTCTTGCGGCGCGAGGTCACGGTGAACTCGACCGTCTCTCCGGCGGCCGTATACGGGATGAAGAGCGGGCTCCCCTCGTAGTGGGCCAGCCCCATCCCGTTGTAAACGATCCGCTCGATGCGTGCCGTGCCGGTCGCCGGTTCCATGCCGGTCACTGTACAGCATGAGGGTCGTCCGCGCACGCGTGAAATCTCCCCTTTACCCTCCTCCGCGGGGGCTGCATACTGTACCCCGTGCGCCCCGGAATCTCCGGGCGCGCTTTGCAGAGGGGGTCCGCCGTGCGGATCGGCATGGTGCTTCAGGCGGGGATCCCGCCGAACGACATCCGCGTCGAGAAGGAAGCGAAGACCCTGCTCGCCGCGGGGCATGAGGTGCACCTGCTCCTCGAGGGCGAACCCGGCCGGCCGCGGGAGGAGGTCTGGGAGGGGATCAGGCTCGTGCGCGGGGTCCGGATGAGCCGCCTGCGGGAGATCGCGCATCGCTACACGTTCAACTTCACCTTCCGCGACCCGCTCTGGAGCGGCGCGCTCGAGAGGTTCGTCGAGGAGCGGGGGATAGAGGCGCTGCACGTTCACGACCTGCCGCTCGCTGCCGAGACGCTCCGCGCCGGCCGGCGCGCCGGGATCCCCGTCGTCGCCGATCTTCACGAGAACTTCCCCGCGGGGCTGCAGGTCTGGTATTCGAGCCGGCTCCAGCGCATGACGATCTACAACGAGGGTCGCTGGACGCGGTACGAGCGCGAGGCGCTGCGCGAGGTCGATGCGGTGATCGCCGTGATTGATGAATCGAAGGAACGCCTGGCCGGCATCGGGATCTCGCGGGAGAAGATATTCGTCGTGCCGAACACGGAGAGCCGGCACTGGGAGCAGGCCCCCGTCGACCCGACCGTACTCGAGCGGTACCGCGGCGGCTTCACCCTCTCGTACGTCGGCAAGTTCTCGGCCCACCGGGGGCTCGACGTGATCGTGCGGGCGATGCCGCGGCTGAAGCGGGAGATCCCCGGGGTGAAGCTGCTGCTCGTCGGCGACCGGAACCGGCCCTATCTGGAATACCTGCGCCGCCTCGTCGAGACGACGGGGGTCGGCGACGCCGTCGAGCTGACCGGCTGGCAGCCGTTCGGGAGGATCTGGAGCTACATAGAGGCGAGCGACGTCTGCATCGTTCCGCATCAGCGCAATCCGCATACCGACACGACGATCCCGCACAAGATATTCCAGTACATGCTCCTCGGCAAGCCGGTCATCGTGAGCGACTGTCCGCCGCTCGAGCGCGTGATAGGCGACGCGGGGGCCGGGCTCGTGTTCCGGCACGACGACCCGGACGATTTCGCCGCCCGCGTGATCGAGCTCCGGGCCGATCCCGCCCTGCGCGGGCGGATCGCCGCAGCTGGACGCGAGGCGTTCCTCGACAGATGGAACTGGGAGGCGACGAGCGGCCCGCTGGTCAGGCTCTACGAGGACCTCGCCGCGGGGAGGCGCCCCGACGCCGGCCGCGCCGGAAGGGGAGGCGTCGCATGAAAATCCCTCTGCTCGATCTGGCGGCGCAGTACCGCACGATCAAAGGCGAGATCCGGGAGGCGGTCGAAGAGGTCTTCGAGTCGCAGCGGTTCATACTGGGGCCGCGCGTCGCCGAGCTCGAGGAGCGGATCGCCGCGTACTGCGGGGTGAGCCGGGCCGTAGGGACCGCCTCGGGAAGCGACGCGATCCTGCTCGCGCTCTCCGCCCTGGGGATCGGCCCCGGCGACGAGGTGATAACGACCCCCTACTCGTTCTTCTCGACGGTCAGCAGCGTCACGCGCCTCGGCGCGCGCCCCGTCTTCGCCGATATCGATCCGCGCACCTTCAATATCGATCCGGCGCGGGTCGCCGGGTCGATCGGGCCGCGGACGAAGGCGATCCTCGTCGTGCATCTCTACGGGCAGACGGCGGAGATGGATCCGATCCTCGATGCGGCGGCATCGCGCGGCATCCCGGTGATAGAGGACGCCTGCCAGGCGATCGGCGCCCGCTGCCGCGGCCGCGCCGCCGGATCGATGGGGCTGGCCGGGTGCTTCTCCTTCTTCCCGTCGAAGAACCTCGGCGGCGCGGGGGACGGGGGGATGGTCGTCACCGGCGACGACTCCCTGGCGGATCGGATCCGCGTGCTGCGCGAGCACGGCGCGCGGCGGCGGTACTATCACGACGAGGTCGGGATCAACAGCCGGCTCGACGCCATCCAGGCGGCGGTGCTCCTCGTGAAGCTGCGCCGCCTCGACGAGTGGAGCGAGGGACGGCGACGCAACGCGGCCCGCTACGACGAGCTCCTCGGCGCGGCGGAGGGGGTAGTCACCCCGGCGGCGCTTCCGCACAACCGGCACATCTACAACCAGTACGTGATACGAGCGGCGCGCCGCGACGACCTCAAGGAGCATCTGCAGGGAGCCGGGATCGGCTGCGAGGTCTACTATCCGGTGCCGCTCCACCTGCAGGCCTGCTTGTCGTTCCTTGGGGGGAAAGAGGGAGACTGCCCCGAGGCGGAGCGGGCTGCGTCGGAGACTCTCGCTCTGCCCGTCTACCCCGAGCTCACCGCGGCGATGCAGGATGAGGTCGCCGGGGCGATCGGGCGGTTCTACGCCGGCCGCCCCGGGACGGACCGGGCCGGAAAGGATTGAGGCGGATGAAGATCGTCTGCTTCTCCGAGATCCAGTGGCGGTACGTCCGGACGCGGAAGCAGCAGATCCTCACGAGATTCCCTCCCGACTGCGAGATACTCTTCCTTTCGAGCGTCGTCCGCGGACGGCGCAACAACCTGCTCCCCGAGCGCGACGGCCGCGTCACGCACCTCTGCGTCCCCGCGATGAAAAACTTCCCGCAGGCCTGGGCGAGAGCGCTCTTCGCCGCGGCGCCCGTGCGTCTGCTCTGGAACGCCCTGCTCTGGTTCTGGGTCTGGGCGGTCCGCTGTGCCACCGGATTCTCCGGCGGGGGGTGCGTCTTCTACGTATCGAACATCTACTACGCCGCCGTGCTGCGTCTGATGCCGCGGGCGCTGCTCCTCTACGACTGCAACGACGATCCGCTGGCCTTCCCGGACGCTCCGGCATGGGCGCGGGGGTACTTTTCCCGCCTCGCCCGCATGGCCGATGTCGTGGTGGCCGTCACGTCGGGTCTGCGCACGCGCCTCGAGAACGCCGGGGCCGCCGAGGTCCGCCTTCTCGGCAACGGCGTCGATTACGAGCTCTTCGAGCGGGCCGCCGCCGGCCCGACCCCCGACGAGATGGCCGGTCTCCCCCGCCCGGTGATCGGGTACGTCGGGGCGGTGGCGCACTGGTTCGACTTCGATCTCGTCGAACGGGTCGCCGCTGAGCACCCGGCGGCGAGCGTCGTGATCATCGGTCCCGTCTTCCGCGGTCTCGAGGAGCGCGCGGCCGGCCTGCGCGCGGCGCGCTCCAATGTCGTTTTCCTCGGCGAGCGTCCGTACGAGCGGCTCGGCGCCTACTGCGCCGCGATGGACGTCTGCATGATTCCGCTCGCCATGAACGAGCTGAGGCGGCTCGCCGATCCGAACAAGATATACGAATACGCGGCGGCGGGGCGGCCGATCGTGACTCTGGCCTATTCGGAGGAGATAGCCGCCCTCTCGGGACTGCTCCACGTCGCGCGGACCCCGGCCGAGTTCGTCGGGAGGATCGGCGAGGCGCTTCGCGACGGGGGCGATCCCGAGCGGCTGAAGGCCTTCGCGCGGAGCAGGAGCTGGCAGAGCAGGGCGGACGGGATGATGAGATTGATACGGGAAGGACTGGACAGAAAACGCCGGCGGTCCGGGAGGAAGACTGCATGAGGACGATCATCATGGGCGCGATGGCCGCGGCCATCGCCGCGGCGCTGCTGACGGGCTGCTCGCGGAGCCCCGGGGCCGCGGACCTCTACATCCTCGAGGAGCTCGAGGCGGCGGCGGCGGTGTCCGACCCGGCCGGCCGGGTCCGGCGGCTGGAGATATTCGTTCGCAATCACCGCGGGCATCCCTACCGGGCCGAGGCCTGGCAGAAGATGCTCGAGGCGATGGCGCAGCAACCCGGCGAAGCCGGGCAGGCCCTGGAGCGGTTCGATCGGGCGATCGGGGAAGAGCGCGATCCGGCGATCAGGGGCCGCCTCCTCTTCTCGAAGTTCGAGTTCCTGTGGGAATCGGATTCCCTGCTGGCCGTCGATCTGGCCCGCCACATCGCCGCGGGGGACGTGGCCGATTACCGCCTGCTGATGTACATGGCGTACTACCTGATGGACGCCGGGGGGCAGGAAGAGACGGCCGAGATCATCTTCCGGCGCCTGATAGAGGTCGCCCCCGATCCCCTGCGTCTCGCCCACGCGCGCACCGTCTTCGCCGGATTTCTCGAGGAGAGGGGGAGGGGGGGGGAGGCCTTCGGGCAGCTCGAGCTCGCCTCGCCCTATCCTTTCGCCGAACGGAGGAT
>JAQVGR010000171.1 GCA_028696635.1 Candidatus Krumholzibacteriia bacterium
CCGGCGGGGGCGGCGTGGAACCTGAGGAACTATCTGCTCTTCTCCGTCGTCTGGTACACAGCCGCCTGCGCCGCCGATCCCGCGGTCCGGGGGAGGCTCTATGCCGTGCTCGCCGTATCCGCGACCGGCTCGGCACTGTACGGGATCGCGAGGTTCGCGCTGGGCAGGGGGGAGGGGACGCTCGGGCGCACCCCCGGCCCGTTCTCGACGGCGATGACGTACGGCGGGGTCATGATGCTCCTGCTCTCCGTCACCGCCGCCCTCGCGATAGCCCCCGGGATAGGCCGGCGGGTCCGCGCGCTCTCGGCGGCCGCCGCGACGGCGTGCGCCGCGGCGCTGTGGTTCTCGTTCACCAGGTCCTCATGGGTCGCCATGCTCGCATCGGGTACCGTGATCCTCGCCGTGCTGCGGCGGAGGTGGATCGCGCCGGCGCTCGCGTTGACGGCCGTCGGGGTGCTGCTCCTTCCCGCGGCCCAGCGCCAGCGCGTGACAAGCATCTGGGATCCGGCATACCGGACCAACGTGCAGCGGATCGAGATGATCAGGGGCGGGATATCGATATTCCTCGAGCACCCCGTGTTCGGGACCGGCCCGGTCGATCTCGGGCGGATCTACCGCGCCCACATGCCGCCCGGCGCGGTGCACGTTCACGGGCACATGCACAACATCTTCCTCCACGTGGCGGTCACGCTGGGGGCGCTTGGGCTGGCGGCGTTCGTCTGGCTGCTCGCCTCAATCGTGCGGCTCGCCGCCGGTCTGCTGCGCCGGGGTCTGCCGCCCCCCGAGCGGGCATGGGCTACCGGGTCTCTCGGGGCCGCTGCGGGGTTCATCGTCAACGGCCTGTTCGAGTGGAACTTCGGGGACGCCGAGGTGCTCACCCTCTGGCTGATCGTCGTCGGCTCGTGCGCGGCGCTGCGCCGGGAGGGGTCTGAGCGCCCCGTGCGCGGCGCTGAGCCGGGAGGGGTCTGAACGCCCCTCGCCCCGCGCGGCGCGGGGGCGGAGCGACCGGGGCGGCAGGGGGCGGTCCTTGACGGGACTCGGACGGTATATGTATCATGAGGTCATGATGACGGTCTGGCGTATCATCGTCTCGATGCGGCCCGGGCAGTGGACCAAGAACCTGGTCCTCTTCGCGGGAGTCGTCTTCTCGAATCGCTTTCTCGAGCCCGGCCTGATCAAGGTCGCCGTATCGGCGTTCGCCGTCTTCTGCGTCCTGTCGGGGGCGGTCTACCTGATCAACGACGTCGCCGACCGGCGGCGCGACCGGGGCCACCCGGGCAAGGGGAAGCGGCCGATTGCGCAGGGGACCCTGGGGCCGGCGACGGCCACGGCGACAGCGATCGTCCTCGCCGCGGGGGCGCTCGCCGTCTCGACCCTGCTGGGCCGAGAGTTCCTCCTGCTCGCCGCGGTGTTCCTCGGGGTCAATCTGCTGTATACCTTCGCTCTTCGCTCCATCGTGATACTCGACGTGATCGCGATATCGTTCTCCTTCCTCATCAGGGCGATGGCGGGGGTGGTCGTTCTCCATCCGCAGGCGCCGGGCCTGGAGCTTTCCCCCTGGCTGTGGATCTGCACGCTGTTCCTCTCGCTCTTCCTCGCCGTGTGCAAGCGGCGCTATGAGTTCTGCCGTCTCGAGGCGGCGTCCGAGCATCGGGCTTCCCTGAAGGAGTACTCGGCGCAGCTTCTCGACCAGCTCGTCGGCCTGACCGCCACCTCCTCGATCATCTCGTACTCGATCTATACCGTCTGGCCGGCGACGGTGGACAAGTTCCACACGCGCGATCTCGTCTACACGATTCCGTTCGTCGTATTCGGAATCATGCGCTATCTCTACCTCGTCTACACCCGGCACGAAGGGGGAGATCCGTCCGGAGTGCTGCTGGCCGAGAAGGCGATCATCGCGGATGTCTTTCTCTGGTTCGTCGCGGTGGCATATATCATAGGGCGCTGAATCGCATGAGGGGAGCATGATCATGGGTTCGAAGGTCGCAGTGCTGCGGACGAGACCCGAGACGGTCGTCGAGGACTACCACCGGCTCATGGAGCTGGCCGAGGCGGGCCGCCATCTCACCGCCGCGCGCGAGCTCCTTCTCAAGCTCAACCTGTCGTGGACCAAATATTTTCCCGCCTGCTCGAGCCAGCCGTGGCAGCTCGAGGGGGTGATCCGCGACCTCGAGGGCCGCGGATACGGCCCCCGGACGCTCCTGCCCGTCGAGAACAAGACGGTGGTGACGAACCCCCGGGAGGGCGCCCGCAACAACCTCTGGTCTCCGATCCTCGAGAGGCACAACCTCCCATTTATCGCGCTGCCCGAGGTCGAATGGACCGTGTTCGAGTTCCGCAGCGAGCTGATCAAGCTGGGCGAGATCTTCCCCGAGGGGATCGAGATCCCGAAGATGTACATCGGCCGCGACGTCCTCCACCTGCCGACGGTGAAGACTCACGGACACTCGACCACGACCGGCGCGGTGAAGAACTCGTTCGGAGGGCTGCTCAAGGAGGTCCGCCACTACGCGCACAAATACATGCACGAGGTCCTCGTCGATCTGATGATGATGCAGCGAGAGCTCCATCCGAACATATTCGCCGTCATGGACGGCACCGTCTGCGGGGACGGAGCCGGCCCGCGCACGATGGATACGTACGAGGGGGACATCATACTCGCCTCCGCCGATTCGGTCGCGATCGACGCGGTGGCGGCGAGGATCATGGGATTCGACCCGATGTCGATCGACTACCTCAGGTGGGCGACGGAGCGGGGGCTGGGCGAGGCGCGGATCGAACGCATGGAGATCGTCGGCGAGGACATCGAAGAGATGAATTTTCATTTCCATATGAAGAAGAGCTTCGTGATCTGGGGCGACCAGATGCTGCGCAAGGGCCCGCTGCGCTTCCTCGAGGGGATCGCCCTGCACTCGCCGCTCGTCGTCTGGGCGCCGGCGGCGAGCAATCTCTACCACGACCTGCTCTGGTACCCGACGATCGGCCGCGCGAAGATCCGGAAGTTCCGCCGGTCGAAATGGGGGGCGCTGTGGGAGCGCTACCGGGAAGGCGGCCGATGAGCCCCCGCCGCCTGCGCGTGAGATGCGCGGCGAAGATCAATCTCTACCTCGACGTCATCGGCAGGCGGCTCGACGGGTACCACGATATCGAGACGCTTTTCCAGCCGGTCTCGCTCTGCGACGAGATCACGATAGAGGAATCGGGGGCGGGAGTGGATCTGCGCGGGTCAGATCCGTCGATACCGTGGGACAGATCGAACCTCTGCTGGCGGGCGGCCGAGGCGGCGTTCGGCGCGGCCGGCAGGGAGCCCGCCGTCTCCATAACGGTCGAAAAGCGTATACCGGCCGGCGCCGGGCTCGGGGGGGGGAGCTCGGACGCCGCCGCCGTGCTCGCAGGTCTCGACGCCCTCTTCGGGCTGGGACTCGGCGGCGAGCGGCTCGGTGCCCTCGCGCTCGAGCTCGGCTCGGACGTGCCGTTCTTTCTCCTCGGCTCGCCGGCGATAGGAAGGGGACGCGGCGAGATCCTCGAGCCGACCGACGGCGTTCCCGGGGGCTGGATCGTCATCGGCATGCCAACCTTAACTATTTCCACCAGTTGGGCATACGCTTCGCTCACAAAAATGTTGACAAGCCCCCGCGGGGGACCTACACTGAATGCGCTGATAGAAGCGTTGAAGGGTTTTCCGGATATCGCGCTCGATACATACAACGGCTTCCAGGGGGCTGCCATCGAGCGCTACCCTGAGATCGGTGAGATTCTAGCCGTTCTGCGCGATGGAGGGGCTCTGCTGAGCGCCATGAGCGGCAGCGGCTCTTCGTGCTTTGCGCTGTTCGGCGAGCCGGGAGCGGCCGCGGGGACCAGGGAACGACTGACAGAGCACGGCTATTCGGCGTGGGTCGACCGTCCCGCGCGGCGGGCGCTGGTGCTCCTCCAGGAGGGGTAAGTGCAGCAAAGCAGAGGGGGCCACATGGAGATCACTGAGATTCGGATATCGCTCCGGGATGACAACAAGCTGAAGGCCTTTGCGAGCATCACGCTCGACAACTGCTTCGTGATCCGCGGCCTCAAGATCATCGAAGGGGGCAAGGGGATCTTCGTGGCCATGCCGAGCCGCCGGCGACCCGACGGGACATATCAGGACATCGCCCATCCGATCAACAACGAGACCCGGGACAGGATGGAGGCGGAGATCATCGCGGCATACCACAAGGAGATCAAGCAGGCCGCCACGGAAGCCGGCCTCGAGATGACCGAGCAGCAGTAGAAATACCGGAAGCTACTGGGGCGTCGTCAAGCGGCAAGACACAGGACTTTGGCTCCTGGATCGGAGGTTCGAATCCTCCCGCCCCAACCATTCGAAGAGTGGATCGGTGGCGCGGCCGATCGTTTTTTTTGTCAAGGAGCGGCAGATGGACCAGGTGACCCTGATCAGCGGAAACGGCAACGGCGATCTCTCCCGGCGTATTGCGGAGTACCTCGGGCTCGGGCTGTGCGATGTCGATCTCGGCAGGTTCTCCGACGGGGAGATCCGCGTGAGCATCAACGAGAACATCAGGGGGAAGGACGTGTTCATCATCCAGCCCACCCTTCCTCCGGCCGACAACCTCATGGAGCTGCTGATACTCATCGACGCCTGCCACCGGGCCTCGGCGAACCGCATCACGGCCGTGATACCGTATTACGGGTACGCCAGACAGGACCGAAAGGACAAGCCGCGGGTGCCGATCTCCGCGAAGCTCGTGGCGAACCTCATCGAGACCGCCGGCGCCCACCGGGTGCTCGCCCTCGAGCTCCACGCCGCGCAGATCCAGGGTTTTTTCGACATACAGGTCGATAATCTTTTTGCGGGACCGGTCTTCGCCGAATATATTTCCGGGAAGTCGTTCCGGAATCTGACCGTCGTGTCCCCCGACGTGGGGGGGATCAAGATGGGCCGGGCGTTCGCCAAGCGGTTCGACGCGAATCTCGCGATCGTCGACAAGCGCCGCACCGCGGCGGACAGCTCCGACGTCATGAACGTGATCGGCGAGGTCGGGGGCTGCGATATCGTGATCCTCGACGACATCATCAGCACCGCCGGCC
>JAQVGR010000172.1 GCA_028696635.1 Candidatus Krumholzibacteriia bacterium
CGTTGTAGCTGATCTTCGCGCCGGCCCGGCATATGTAATCGACCTCGGAGTCGATGACCTCGTCGGGGAGCCGGTAGACGGGAATCCCGTACCGGAGCATCCCGCCCGACTTCTCCTGAGCCTCGTATACGACCGGCTCGTGCCCCGCGCGTCCGAGGAACCAGGCCGCGGTCAGCCCTGCGGGGCCGGCGCCGACGATCCCGACCGACTTCCCCGTCGGCGGCGCCGTCTCGACCGGGCCGTCGTAGACGCCGGGGGCGTCTGTGACGAAGCGTTTGATCGCGTTGATACCGACCGGCGCGTCGACGTCCTGCCTCCGGCAGACCAGCTCGCACTTGCGCACGCAGACCCGGCCGCAGACAGCCGGCAGGGGGTTCGCCTCACGGATCAGGTCGACCGCGGCGCGGTAACGCCCCATCGCGGAGAGGGCGATGTACCCCTGCGCGTCGACGCCGGCGGGGCACCCTTCCGTGCAGGGCGAGACGCAGTCGGCGTAGTGGTTCGAGATGAGCAGCTCGAGCGCCGTGCGGCGCGATGCGATGACCCGTTCGCTCTTCGTCTCGATCTCCATCCCCTCGGCGATGCGCGTCGCGCACGAGGGCACGAGGTTCGCGCGCCCCTTCACCTCGACGACGCAGACGAAGCAGGACCCGTACGGTTCGAGCTCCGGCGAGTGGCACAGCGTGGGGATCTCGTCGAGCCCCTGCCCCCTGACCACGTCGAGGATCGTCGAGCCGGCCTCCGCCGTGACCTGCTGCCCGTTGATCTTGAGTGTGATCGTATCCATCCCTGCGCTCCTCACCGCTTGTAGATCGCGCCGAAGTTGCAGCTTGTCATGCACTTGCCGCACTTGACGCAGATGGAGTTGTCTATCACATGGACCTGTTTCGCCGAGCCCGAGATCGCGCCCACCGGGCAGTTCTTCGCGCAGAGCGTGCAGCCGGTGCACGCCTCGGGATCGATGAAGAAATCGACGAGGGCCTGGCAGCTCCCCGCCGGGCATTTCTTGTCGCGTATGTGCGCCTCGTACTCGTCTCGGAAGTACCGGATCGTGGTGAGCACGGGGTTGGGGGCCGTCTGTCCCAGGCCGCAGAGGCTCGCCTCCTTGATCTGCGCGCCGAGCGTCCGGAGCCTCTCGATGTCTTCCGGCTCGCCCTCGCCCTGCGTGATGCGGGTGAGTATCTCGAGCATCCGCAGCGTGCCGATGCGGCAGAAGGTGCACTTGCCGCAGGACTCGCTCTGCGTGAAGTTCAGGAAGAACCGCGCCATCTCGACCATGCAGGTCGTATCGTCGAGCACGACCATCCCGCCCGAGCCCATGATCGCGCCGGTGGCGGGGATCGACTCGAAATCGACGGGGGTCTGTCCGAGGCTCGCCGGGATGCACCCTCCCGAGGGGCCGCCCATCTGGACGGCCTTGAACTTCCGTCCTTCCTTTATCCCGCCGCCGACCTCGTTCACGAGGGTGTCTATCGTCGTCCCCATGGGGACCTCCGCGAGGCCGCCCCGGACGACCTTGCCGGCCAGGGCGAACACCTTCGTCCCCGTGCTCTTCTCGGTGCCGATCGCGGCGTACGCGCCGGCTCCGTTTGTGATGATCCACGGGATGTTGGCGTAGGTCTCCACGTTGTTGTTGTTCGTCGGCTTGCCCCACAGACCCTTCTCGGCCGGGAACGGCGGCCTGATCCGGGGCATCCCGCGCTTTCCCTCTATCGATGCGAACAGGGCCGTCTCCTCGCCGCAGACGAATGCGCCTGCCCCCTGCTTGATCTTCACGTCGAAGTCGAAGCCGGAGCCGAGGATGTCGCTGCCGAGGTACCCGTTCTTTCTCGCCGCCTCGAGGGCGATCGTCAGGCGCCGTATCGCCAGCGGATACTCCGCCCGGCAGTAGATGTAGCCGTATGAGGCGCCGATCGCCCTCGCGCAGATGATCATCCCCTCGATCACCGAGTGGGGATCCCCCTCGAGGACCGATCGGTCCATGAACGCCCCGGGGTCTCCCTCGTCGGCGTTGCAGACGATGTACTTGCGATCCGCCTCGTACCTGGCGGCGAACGACCACTTGAGCCCCGTGGGGAAACCCGCCCCGCCGCGGCCCCGCAGGCCGGATTTCTTGACCTCTTCGATGATCTCGCCGGGCTGCATCTCGAGCAGGGCCTTTCGAAGCGCCTTGTATCCGCCCGAGCCTTCGTACTCCCCGATCGACTCGGGATCGATCGTCCCGCAGTTGCGCAGCACGATCTTCCTCTGGAGGATCTGAAACCCCTGCTCCTGCCCGCCCTCGATCTCGCCGTCGGCGATGTTCAGCGCGACGTTCTCCTCTAGCACATCGCCCCCGCGCACGTGCCGCTCGAAGATCTCCGCGGCGAGCTCCGGCGTGACACCTCCGTAGATCGTGCGTCGTCCCTTCTCCCGAACCTCGACGAGCGGCTCTCGGTAGCACATCCCGATGCAGCCGGTCCCGGAGAGCTCGAACGAGCCGGGGTGCTCCGCGAGCAGCGCGGAGAGCGCGTCGTGGACCTGACGCGCGCCGGCCGAGAGCCCGCAGGTGCCCATCCCGACGATCACCTGTGTTTTTGATTTCTTCATCGATTGACTCCAGGTCTCCGGATGCCCCTCGCCGTCGGGCGTCCGTCGCTTACGCCCTATCCGCGCACCCCGCTTCGGCGGCGGCGGCCGCCTGCTTCTCCCGACGCCTGTATTCGCGCAGGAGCTTGCGCAGCGAGGACGGCGTCAGACGGCCGTGCGTATCCTCGTCTATCATGATCACCGGCGCGAGCGAGCAGCAGCCGATGCACGCGACGATGCTCAGCGTGAACAGGCCGTCCTCGGTGGTCCCGCCGTCCTCGATCCCGAGCTCGTCCTCTATCGTCTCGATGATCATGCGCGATCCCGACACGTGGCACGCAGTGCCGTCGCATGCGCGGATCACGTGCTTGCCCATCGGCTGGAGGCGGAACTGGGAATAGAACGTGATGACGCCGTAGACCTCGGATTCGGGGACGCCCGTCACGCCGGCGATGTACCTGATCGCCCGGCGCGGGATGTACCCGAAGTGGTCCTGGGCCGATTGCAGGAGCGGGATCAGCTCTCCCGGCTGCCCGTCGTACCGCCACAGGCGGTAACTGAAGCTCTCTTCCATGCCGGCGGATGTCACCTCGTCTCTCTGCCGGGATCGGGTCCCTCGGCTTGACCGGTCTATTCTTCGCGCAGCTTGATGACGGTCGCTTCGCGGACGCGCAGTACGCCGTCGATCTCCTGGAGCTTCTCGATGACCTTCGGCGTGCGGCCGACGGCCCCCTGTCCGGTGACCATGCCGACGAGCTTCGTCCCGTTCTCGATCACGTCGCAGAAGATCACCTCGTCGATGAAAAAGACGGTCGTGAAGATCTGCTGGATCGCCTCTTTCTCGATGTCGACGATCAGGTAGCTCGTCGTGCCCGGCTGCTTCGCCGCCGTCGTCTGCGACTGCTTCTTGACGGCCTCGGAGTAGATCGAGATGAACTTGTCCACGTCCCGGTCGAGCTTCGGGCGCTCCACGGGGGACATCGAGGCGATCTCGACCCCGTCGATCTTCCCGATCCTCGAGAAGAGCTTCGAGATCTCCTCCTGCGAGGAGGCCTGGGCGAGGATGATGATGTCGAAGTCTCCGCGCACAGCCTCGCAGCGCTGCACCCCCGGCATGTGGTAGAGCTCATCGTATATCTGCATGCTCCGGTCGGTGTCGGTGATGCGTATCGTCAGGTAGGCGCTGACCGATTCGCGGATCTCCTGCTCCCCGGCCGCCGTCTCCGCCTTCCCGTCCGTCGATCCGGGCGCGAGATCCTCGAGGGCCTTGACAAGATCGGGGATCTCGAACGGCTTGTCGAGGTATCCGGTGTTGTGTTCGCTGAGCGCGGTGAGCTTCAGCGACTCGTCGCCGAACCCCGTGATGACCAGCACGGGCAGCTCGGGATGCTGTATCTTGATCACCTTGAGGATCTTCAGGCCGTCGATGTCGGGCATGAATATGTCGGTGACCAGGTAATCGTAGGCGATCCCCTTCTCGCGGGCGGCGTTGAGCTCGTGAATGGCCGAGATGCCGTCGGGGCAGGCGACGGCGCTGTACCCTTCCTGCGTCAGGCCGACCGTGAGATTCCTGCGGATCTCGGCCTCGTCGTCGATGATCAGAACGCGTCCCTTCACGGGTTCCTCCTTCAGCCAGCGTAGCCCGTCCTGGGCCGGGCGGCTGGTCATACACCCGGCGCGGGCGCCCTTGAGGGCGCACCGCGTGAACAATACGACGGGGGGAAGTCGTTGTCAAATATATTCGATATATCTGAAAAACGACATCGCCCCGGAAGGGGCGATGTCTGGTATCATACACTATAACAAGCGGTTATTCCAATGCAACCGCCATACTGGAGGACGCGCCTTTCAGGCTCGTCAGATCAGTCGAACGCCTGGTCGGTCTTCCAGACCTTCCAGACCTTACCGACCAGGTCCGGCCCCGGTTTGAGCGTCGCCTTGCCCGGCTTCCAGCCGGACGGCGTCGCCTCGCCCCCCTTGCTCTTTCTCACGATCTGGAACGCCTGGACCTGCCGGATCGTCTCGCTGACGTTGCGGCCGACCGGCGGGGTGAGGACCTCGTACCCCTGCACCACGCCGTCCGGATCGATGAGGAAACGGCCGCGCGTCTCCACGCCGGCGTCCGGATCGTAGACGCCGTAGACGGCGCCGACCTTTCCGCCGCCGTCGGAGAGCATCGGGAACGGGATCCCCCCCTCGACCATCTTCGAGAGCTCGTTCTCGTCCCACATCTTGTGCACGAAGACGCTGTCTACGCTGACGGAAAGGACCTGAACGCCGAGCTTCACGAATTCATCGTGCTTGTCTGCGACCGCAGACACTTCGGTCGCTCAGACGAAGGTGAAGTCGCCCGGATAGAAGCAGAGCACCACCCACTTGCCCAGGTAGTCGGAGAGCTTGATGTTGACGAACTTCCCCTGGTGGTAGGCGGGCGCGGTGAAATCGGGGGCCTTACGCCCGACCAGTATCATCCCCATATGCGCATCCCTCTTCCCGGTCTCTTCGGA
>JAQVGR010000173.1 GCA_028696635.1 Candidatus Krumholzibacteriia bacterium
CAGGACGAGCTCGTCTTCGACGGGAGCAGCGTCGTCTGCTCTCCCGACGGCGCGACGATGGCCCGCGCGCGGCCGTTCGCCGAGGACCTCGTCGTCGCCGACATTCCGCTGCAAGGCGGCCTACCCGGACCGGACGCCGCGGTCGCGACGATCCAGCTCCCCGCCCTCCCCCGCGGGAGGGCCTCCTCTCCCCCGCGGCGGCGGATCGCTCCGCACCCCGCGCCGCTCGAGGAGGTCTACGAGGCCCTCGTGCTCGGCACGCGCGACTACGTCGTCAAGAACGGCTTCCGCGGGGTCGTCCTCGGGGTGAGCGGCGGGATCGACTCGGCGCTGGCCGCAGCGATCGCCGTCGACGCTATCGGCAGGGAGCGCGTTCACGCAGTCACCATGCACTCCCCCTTCACCTCGACGGGGACCCTGCGCGACGCCCGCGCCGTCGCCGGCAACCTCGGAATCTCGCTCCACGAGCTGCCGATCGGCGAGGTCTTCGACTCGTACCGCGCCCTGCTCGCCGGAGGCGGCCGGCCGGGCGCGATCGGCGTTGCCGAGGAGAACATCCAGGCCCGCATACGCGGGAACATACTGATGGCCCTCTCGAACCGGCACGGATGGCTCGTGCTCACCACGGGGAACAAGAGCGAGACGGCGGTGGGTTACTGCACGCTCTACGGAGACATGGCGGGCGGGTTCGCCGTGCTCAAGGACGTGCCGAAGACAACGGTCTTCTCCCTGAGCCGCTGGCGCAACCGCCTCGCGGGGCGCGCGCTGATACCGGCCTCGACGATCAGCCGCCCCCCCTCGGCCGAGCTGCGCCCCGGCCAGACCGACCAGGACACCCTGCCCCCCTACCCGGTGCTCGACCGGATCATAGAGCTCTACGTCGAGCAGGACCGCAGCGTGCGCGAGATCATCGCCGACGGGATCGCCCCTGCCGCGGTCCGGCGGGTCGTGCGTCTGATCGACCGCAACGAGTACAAGCGCCGGCAGGGCCCGCCGGGGATCAAGATCACCCCGAAGGCCTTCGGGCGGGACCGCCGGCTCCCGATCACGAACCGCTACCGCCCCGGCGGGCGCTGACGCCGCGCCGGAGACGCCGCATGGAAAACCGCCCGCAGGCGCCCCCTCTGATCAGGTCCTTCCGCCCCGAGGACGCCCCCGGCGTGGTGAGCGTGATCCGCTCGGTGTACGGCGCGGTGGGGTTCGCGATGGATTTCGACGAGTTCGACCGCGACCTCGCCGACATCTGCGCGCACTACCAGGACGCCGGCGGCGGGTTCTGGGTCCTCGACGAGGGAGGCCTCGTGACGGGATGCGTCGGGGCGACCCCCGCCGGCGCGGAAGGGTGCGAGCTGCACCGCCTCTATCTGCTCGACTCGCGGCGGGGGAAGGGGTGGGGGCGCCGCCTGCTCGAGACGGCGCTCGAATGGTGCCGGGAGAACGGCCGGCCGCGGGTCTTCCTCTGGTCGGGTATCAGGTTCGAGAGGGCGCGGGATCTCTACGTGAAATGCGGCTTCGTCCCGACGCAGCGCACGCGGGCGATCGACCCGGTCAATCCCCACTGCACAGAGCGGCTGTTCGAGCTCGCTCGCTGAGGGCCGCCGCTCAGAAGGACGCGCCGTCGGGGAGGACGGCGTCTTTGGGCACCACGATGATGCCGTTCCTGACGAAGAACCGCTCCTCCGGATCGTCGTACGTGCGCAGCCGCCGCGCGTTCTCGAGGACGACGCGCCGGCCGATCCTCGCGTTCTTGTCGACGATCGCCCGGCGTATCGTCGACTTCGCGCCGATCCCGATCGGTATCCCTTCCGATGCTGAACGCTTCTCGAGCTGGTAGCTGTCGGCGCCGAAGACGAGCGAGTCCTCGACGAGCGCCCCCGACCCGATCCGCGAGCGCAGGCCGATGATCGAGTGGCGGACGGTGGCGCGGTCGATGATGCACCCCGCGTTGAGGATCGAGCGCTCGAAGGCGCCCCGCCGTATCTTCGAGCCGGGGAGGAACCGCGGGTGCGTGTAGATCGGAAAGCCCTGGTCGAAGAGGCTCAGCGGGGGGACTGGACGCAGCAGGTCCATGTGCGCGTCGTAGAACGAACGGATCGTCCCGATATCGCGCCAGTATCCCTCGTGGAGATACGCCTGGACCCGCAGCGACGAGAGCGCCCCGGGAATGATCTCCTTGGCGAAATCGATCGCGCCGGGATTGCGGCCCAGGATCTCGCGCAGGACCTCGCTGCGAAAGAGGTAGATCCCCATCGAGCCGAGGTAGGGCCGGCGCCTCGCCTCGACCGCGCCGAGCCCGAGCGAGCGCGTGTCGGTGCGCATCTCCGCCAGCGCCTTCCCCCGCGGCTTCTCCCTGAACTCGGCGATCCGGCCCGCTTCGTCGGCATGCAGGATCCCGAGATGGCGCGCCTGCGCGGAGTCGACCGGGTGGACGGCGATCGTGATGTCGGCCCCGCGCTGCCGGTGATGCGCGATGAAATGGCGATAATCCATCCGGTAGAGGTGGTCCCCGGAGAGGATCAGCACGTCGCGGTGCGGGCGGTCGTATACGTGCGGAATCGCCTGGCGCACCGCGTCGGCCGTTCCCTGGAACCACATCGACGAGGAGAATGTCTGCTCGGCGGCGATGATCTCGACGAACCCGCGGCTGAACATCCCGAAGCGGTACGTGTTGGACACGTGCTGGTTGAGGGAGGCCGAGTTGAACTGCGTCAGCACGAAGATCCGGTCGATCCCCGAATTGATGCAGTTGCTCACCGGCACGTCGATCAGCCGGTAGTTCCCCGCGAGCGGCACCGCCGGCTTCGACCGGTTGCGCGTGAGGGGATAGAGCCGCGTCCCCCGCCCGCCGCCGAGTATCACGGCCGTCGTGTCGCTCATGCGTCTCTCCGCGGCGCCGCCGGCCGGGGGGCCGCCGCCCCCCGGCCGCGGCGCGCCGTCATTCGACCGCGAGGTCGATCTCGTTGACCGGCCCGAACTCGCCGAGCGGCCGGGCGAACTTCTCCTTGTCGCCCACCACGAGGACGGTGAGCCTGTCGGGGTGGAGATACTTCTGCGCCGCCCGCCGGACGTCGTCGACGGTGAGCCTCGCGAAGGTCTCCATGTCGCGCTCGGGGGTGTCGAGCGGCCTTCCCTCGTACTTGAGCATGACGAGCCGTCGCACCATGCCGGCCTTAGAGTCGTAGTCGAAAACCTGGCTGTTGAGGTACGAATCGACCGCCTTGCGAAGCTCCTCCTCGCCGGGGCCCTCGCTGCGCATCTTCTCGATCTGGTCGATGATGATCTGCATCGCCCTGCTGTACTCCTCGGCCTTGGTCTGCGCGAAGGCGTAGAAGACGCCGCGCGCGAAGGCGTCGGCGGAGTACCGGGCCCCCGACGAGTAGGCCAGCCCCTTCTTCTCGCGCACCTCGGTGGTGATCCACGAGGTGAACGAGCCGCCCCCGAGTATGAAGTTCATGATGTCGACCGCGCACCGGTCCTCGTTGTTCGCGTTGATGCCGAGGTGGCCGATCATCATGTACGCCTGGCTGATGTCCTTGAAGGCGTAGTTCCAGCTCGCCGCCGGCTCGGCGGGGACCGGCGGCACCGGCGGGATCTCGACCTCGGCCGGCCGCCATCCCTCGAACGCCGCGTCGAGCTTCGAGACGATCTCGTCCTTCGTCACGTCGCCGCTGACGCCGATCAGCGCGTTGTTCGGGTGGAAATACCTCGCGTGGAACGCGACGAGATCGTCGCGCGTGACCGCCTCGACGGTCGCGGGGGTCTTCTCCCATCCGTAGGGATGCCCCTTGTAGATCAGTTTCATATACTCGCGGCGGGCGACGTTGTTCGGCTGGTCGTTCTGCCGCCTGATCTCCTCTATCATCGTCCCGCGCTTCTGCGCGATCTTGTCCTCCGGGAACAGCGGATTGCGGATCAGGTCCGCCGCGATCCCGAGAACCGCGTCGAGATCCTTCTTCAGGCAGCTCACCGCGACCAGCGTCGCCAGGTCGCTCCCGTAGACCTCGATGTCGGCGGGGAGGAACTCGAGCTCGTCGTTCAGCCGGTCGGCGGGCCACGAGGCGCTCCCGCCGTTGCGGATGACCCACTGCGCCATCTCGCTGAGGCCGTACTTGCCCTCCTCGGGGAAGTAGGCGCGGAAGAGGAGCACGATGTCCACCACGGGGATCTCGTGGTCCTCTATCATGAACCCCTCCATCCCCCCCGCCAGCGAGAGCTCGACGACCTCGGGGGTCTCGATCTCGAGCGGGGGGTACTTCAGCGCGCTCGGATGCGGGCGCTTGCCCGCCGCGGCTCCCGCCGCGAGGGCCCCCGCCAGAAACACCGCGAGCAGGATGACCGGAACCGTGCGTTTCATGACCATGCCCTCCATCCGTTACTCGTCCTTGATAAAGCCGGCCTCGCGGGCCCGCTGGATCAGCTCCATCCCGAACGCCTGCTGCTCCTGCTCGGACCGCAGGGACTGGAACTTCTGGAATATCTGCATCTGCTCCTCCTGCGGCAGCGACTGGATGTACTGCATCAGCAGGGCCCGGTACTTCATCATCTCTTCCTCGGACTGCTCCTCCCCCGCCTCCTCCCTCTCCGGCACGACCTGAACCCGCCAGGCGACGGTGCGGTTGCCGTCGGTGAGGTATTTCTCCGACACCCGCATCACATCCTCGGCGGTCACCTCCTTGACCATGTCGAAGTAGCGGAACATCGCCTTGTAGTCGCCCATGTAGAGCTCGCCCATCATGAGCGTGAAGGCGATCCCGAGGTTCGAGCCGAGCTGCCGGATCTGGTTGGCGTCGATCTGGTTCTTGATCCGCTGGAGCTCGCGCTCGGCGACCGGCTCGGTCTTGAGCCTCTCGATCTCCGCGTAGAGCGCCTGCTCGACCTCATCGAGGGTGTGCGGATGGCGAGGGTCGGCCACGACGACCATGAGATTGTCGTAGCGGTTTCCCGGCCCCGTGTAGGCGCGCGGCGGGGATGCGGTGAGCTGCTGCTCCTCGTAGATCGACTGGTAGAGCCGGGAGGTGCGGCCGTCCGAAAGCACGCTCGTGATCACGTCGAAGACCA
>JAQVGR010000174.1 GCA_028696635.1 Candidatus Krumholzibacteriia bacterium
GCCGGGATCGTACCCGCTGAAACGCAGGTATCCCGTCGTGTGGCAGGGGAGGCAGGAGGGATTGCGCTCCTCGCCGGCGTCGGTCAGCCGCTTGAAGGTCCGGTAGTGCGGGCTCGTGAGGAAATCATCAGCCGTCTCCCGGTGGCATCGCCCGCAGGTCTCCATGCCGAGATAGCGCTCGCGCAGCTGCCCGGTGACCGGATCGCGGGAGACGAACTCGCTGACCGAGATCTCCCTGACGCGCTCCGTTTCCTCCCGGCGAAACTCGCCGAGCAGCCGCACGACGGCGGTATCCTGCGGCGCCGACTTCGGCAGCGCCACGAGCATCGTGTCTGTCAGCGCGAATCCCCCCCCGGCGCCCGGCGTCAGGACCGCGCGCCCGATCGCGCGCCCCTTGTCTCCCGCGAAGAGGACCGGGACGCCGTGGCCGAGGAACGAGTGTCCCGTCGTGTCGGCGCAGTCGCTCGAGGCCTGATCGCCGCGGAGCGCATGCCCCCGGATCACCAGATCGATGCCGTCGAGGGACGCGATCAGTGGTGCGAGATGCTCGCGCCGCATGTGCGCGACGAGTATCACCGCGTCGCAGCCGCGGCCGCGCAGCTCCTCGAGGGCGCGCTCTCCCTCCGCGAGCGGATCGCGAACCTCGAACCGGCCCGGCTCGGGCGGCTCTTCTCCGAGCAGCGCGAGGATGCCGATGCGCGCGCCCCCCGATTCGCGGACGACGAACGGCGGAAAGACCCGGGCGCCGTCCTGATAGAGGTTCGCGCAGATCACGGGAAGCCCCGCCGCGGCGTCCTCGCGTATCGCGCGCAGGTCGTACGCGAGCTCGCTCTCTCCCACCGCGACGGCGTCGTATCCCATCCGGATCATCAGTCCGGCCAGAAAGCGGGAGCGGTACATCTCGACGATTCCGCCGTCGCGCGAGTAGAAATCCCCCGCTCCGATCAGGAGCGCGCCGGGCTCGAGCGAGCGCAGGCTGTCTATCGCGGCGGCCCGCCGGGCCGCGCCGCCCGTGGCGGCGTCGCCTCACCCGTACGGAACAAGCCGTCCGTGCTCGTCGCCGGTGAAGAGGACGGTGAACGGCTCGAGCTCGCCGCACCCCGCGGCCGCGCCGGCGATGGCGGCGACGCAGACGAGAGCGGCGGCGGTGTTTCGAAAAAGATCGTTCATACTGGAACCGCCGCCGCACCGCGGGCGCGGCGGCTTTTCGATGCACGTGAATCGGGGCAAAGCGAGCGTGCTCCCTTTGCCCCGAGTATCCGTGAACCCCTCTTACTTGGCAACCCGGCTCTTCAGAGCCTTGCCGGCCGTAAAGGCGGGGAACTTCGTCGCGGGAATCGTGATCGCCTCGCCCGTCTGGGGATTGCGTCCCATGCGCTTCTTGCGCTTGCGGGTCTGGAAAGTGCCGAACCCGGTTATCTGGACCCTGCGACCCGCGTCGAGCTCGGTCGCGATGATGCCCTCCCGGGAAGCCGTGCTGAAAATCGCATCCACGGCGGCGGCCGAATCCTTCTTCGTCAGGCCGGTCTTCTTGGCAAGCTTCTCGATAAGCTCAGTCTTGTTCATTGTTCACCTCCTTGAAATCGTATCTGACCCGGCGTCACTGTATCGCCGGGTGCGCACCGTGTCAACAGTTTTATCCCTGTTTTTCCCCGTCCGTCCAACTTTTTTCGGGGGTCGGCGCGCGGGAGGCCGCCTCCGGCGGGGCCTTTCGCGGCCGCACGGCGGAGAACGATCACAGGAAGCCGGGAACCGACGATCCGAGGCCGCGCTTTCCCTGCTCGTACTGGATGTCGCGGTGCGCCTTGATCCTGATCTGGAAATAGTAGCTCATCTCGTCGCCGAAGCGGCGGTGCACGAACCCGGCCTCCCAGCAGTGCAGATCGCAGTCGAGGCTGTACTGCTGCGTGGTGAACTCCCGGCCCTCGACGTCGTAGTAGGCGCTCCAGCCGAGCCTCCACCGCTTCGTGAAGAAGAGGGTAGCGCGCATGTCGACCTTGCTCGACGGCCGGCTCGCGGCGGCTCCGCCGAACGCCGAGTAGCTGTACCCTATGCCGAGCGTCCACCGGTTCCCCGATCCGGGACCGCCGGCGGGTCCGGAGCCCGGCCGGTCGCCGGCCGGATCGAAACCGTCGTACTCGTCGGTTCCCGGCGCAGGCGGCTCGGGCTCGCCCTGCCCCGCGGCGAGATCCTTCGCCGCGGCGAGCTTCTCCGGCTCGGGGATCCTCCAGACGGCGGGGTACGAGAAATCGCCGCCGAGGCTGATCCCCGCCGAGAGGCTCGTCGAGAGGATCTCGCGCTCGTACGGATCGTACGTGTGATTGAGGCTGATGTTGTCCAGGGGACCGAGCGATGTCCGGATGCTCGAGCGTATCTGGGAGAACCGCTTCTGCTCCGCCTCGGGATCGAACGAACCGCTCATGTTCCACGTGAAGATGTTGTTCGCCTTGCGCTCCTGCCCGCCTTGCAGGTATTTCAGGTCGAGCACGTTGCGCAGCGACCAGGTCATCCCCTGGCGGGCCGTCTGGCTGCGCGTCAGGGCCGGCGTGTACGAATACGATATCGACGGGTTGAAGGTATGGCGCAGGCCGAGCAGCGGCCCGATCTTCGGATAGAAGGTCCCGTAGAGGGTCGTCCCCACGCCGAGCGAGAGGCTCATCGACAGCTCGTTGCGGTAGGTCGTATCGGGGACGAGCCCCTGCCTGGAGGCGCCGCGCGCGAGCGATCCGGCGATCAGCCCGAGCGCGTCGTACGCCGACCCGGCCGCGTCGAGCACCTCGATCGAGGATCCGGGGCCGGTCACGTTCGAGGTCAGGACGAACCTGCCCGTGCCGTCGCTCTCGTCGACGAACGCCGCCGAGACCCGGTTCGTCCCGAGGCCGGGATCGGCGTTGATCGCCGATTCGATCTCGAGGGCGAGCGACGAACCGCTCGCGTACTCTCCCGGCGCGAGGACCGCGTCGCCGGTCTCGACGCCGTTGACGGCGATCCGCACGATGTTTTCCCCCGCCCCGATGACGATCGGATCGGCCGCGGAAGGGGAGGGGATCACCTCTCCCCGGAGCACCGCGGGGGCGGCCGCCGTCACGTACGCGGGATTGACGAAATCGCTCAGCACGTCGGAGTAGTTCCAGTTGATCCCGATCGAGGGGGACAGGTTGAGGAACAGCACCTTGTTCTGCCTGCTCAGCGAGGCCCCCGAGGACGCGGTGAGCCGCTGGCGGCGGCGCGCCTCGCTCACCTCGGTGGTGCGGGTCGCACGCAGGTTCGGCGAGAGGGTGACCTCGCGCAGGACCCGCTCCCAGACCGATCGCCGCCCCGCGGCGTGCTTCTCCCCCGGCCAGAGCGACGTGCGGGGCAGGTTGAGAGAGAGAGACGGCATCGTCGTTGTGACGCTGTTCTCAGTCGGATTGTCGGCGCTCACGCCGAGCTTCTGGTTGCGGCTCGCCGAGAGCCCGAGCCGCGTCCCGCCCCAGCTCTTGTTGAAACTGACCGTCGAGTAGATCCGCCGGTCGACGATGCGGTCGATGTCGTCGGCCCGGTGGACCTGCGAGGGCGCCTCGTCGCTGCTGACGAAGCTCAGATCGGCGCGCAGAGAGGCGGTCTTGCCGAACCGCTGGCTGTGGTTCGACTTGAAGGTCCATTCGTAGGAGTTCGCGTCGAAGTTCCGGAAGAAGTCCCCGGTGGCGGTCCCCTCGAGCAGGTACCTGACCTTGTACCTGTTCGTCAGGTGCACGCGGAAGTTCCGGTTCTCGTTGAAGTCGGTCGACAGGATGAAATCGGTGTAGTCGCTGGTCGCCCAGTAGTACCCGAGCCCCCTGATGAATCGTCCGTCGCGGCTGTTGAGGCCGATGTCGAAGTTCGGCCGCAGCAGCCCCGAGTGCCGGTCGCGGCGGATCGAGTTGACGATGTAGGGAAGGTAGAAGCAGGGTATCTCCCCGATGTAGAGCGTGATCGGCCCCGAGACGATCTTGTCGTCGATGTAGACCTTCATGCGGCCGGCCCGCATCGAGTAGTGCGCCCTGCGGTAGTCGCAGGTCGTGTAGACAGAGCCGTACACCTTGAGCACGTCGTCGCCCTGCTTGAAGATCCGCTTTCCGAGGTAGTACCCCTGGTCGTACCGGGTCGAGCCGTCCATGACGATCCCGCCCGCCGAATCCATGTCGTACCCCATCCCGTACCCGTACATCTTCTGTCCCGCCTCCTCGAGGACGGGATCGCCGTGGGCGTCGAGGACGTTCAGGCGCGAGCTGAAATTGATGAAGTCCGCGGCGAGCGACTTGTTCTGGTAATCGACCTTCGCCCCGTCTTTGAGGACGATGTCCTCGGTGGCGGCGAAGTACTCGATCAGCTTCGCCTCGTAGGCGACCGTCTCCGAGGTCCCGGCGAAATCTCGGAAGACGAGGGAGCTGTCGATCCCGGCGGCGATCGAGTCGATCGTCTCGGCGGCGCCGAGGTTGAGATAGTGGTACGTCCCCGAGGCGCTCCCCGAGATCCGCACGTACCGGAGCTCGTCGCCGTCGAACCGGAAGAACATCGTGTCGCCCTTCGAGAAGTTGTTCGAGACCTTGTTCAGTTCCCCCTCGTACGGGTAGTACATCGCCCGCGCGCCGCCGAAGATGCGGACCGAGTCGACATCGTCGTCGGACATGTGGATCACGACCGAGTCTCCCTCGATCCACGAATCGCTGCGCCACGGCGAGCCGGCGGGGGGCGCCTCGGTGAGCCGGCCGCCGGTGGGGAGCACGATCCGCTCGATCCCCTCGCCGCGGTAGTGCAGAACGGCCCGCTCCCCGCTCATCCCCGCCCCTCCGCTGCGGGCGGAGGGCGATCCGAAGAGCTCGACGTACTGCAGGTCGTTGAAGATCACCGCCGAGTCGCAGGTCGCTCGGGTCTCTCCCTTGGCCATCCGGACCTCGCCGACCGCCGTCCCCGAGTCGCCGTCCATGTCGTAGCGCATCCACCTGCTCGTGATGCGCCCCGGCTGGCCCGAGCGCTCGTCGAAGACGAGCACGGGGCCCTCGTACATGACCGCCTCGCCCGTGCGGCGCAGGAG
>JAQVGR010000175.1 GCA_028696635.1 Candidatus Krumholzibacteriia bacterium
CGGAACTCCTCGAGCATCGTATCACAAACGCGGTCCCACGTGAACCCGAGTATCCGCCTGCGGGCCTCCCGGCCGAGCCGCCGGGCCAGCGCGCCGTCCCCATAGAGCCGTTCGATAGCGCAGCGCACGGCGCGGGCGCCTCTGACAGGCACGACGAGCGCGCTCTCGCCGTTCTCTGCGAAGTCCCCCGTCCCGCTCGCCGTGCAGACGAGCGGAAGCCCGCTCGCGGCCGCCTCGGCGCAGGTATTGCTCCAGCCGGCCCTGCGTTCCGCCGAGACGAACACATCGGCTCCCCGGTAGACCATCGCCAGCTGCTGCTGGGACAGATCGAGATAGAACCGGCAGGGTACGCGCGGGTGAAAACCGATCCGCGGATCGCCGGACCCGGGGATCCGGGTGTCGAAGAGATGGAGCTCGACCAGCCGGCCGTCCCTGTGCATCGACTCGACGGCCGATACGACGTAGCGGGTCCCCTTGCGCGGGCGCGCGAGCCGCCCGTAGCAGAGGATGCGCAGTGGGCCCTCTCGCGGATCTTCCCGCCATGGCCCGTGATCTCCCACGGCAGGATGGAACAGATCCGGATCGACTCCCCCCCTCCCGTCCAGCGGCACGATGCCGTATCGGTTCCGCAGCCGGCGCATGATACCGATCGAGTTCGCCATGACGCGAAGATCGGCGCAGCGGACGATCTCGCGCTCCCGGTCGACCCAGTCGATCTGGATATAGAACACCTTCAGCGGCGCACCGTCGGAGCGCAGCACGTCGAGATACTCGGGAGATCCCGTTATCAGCACGTCGTGCTCGCGATCGCCGAGGTGCGAGAGCGGCTCGCACGCGCCGTCGAACTCGCACCAGTCCGGGGAAGATCCGTCCGGCGTGTAGATGACGAACCGGTGCCCGCGGCGCAAAAAGGCCCTCGCAAGCTCGATGTAGCGCCTCACGCCGCCGAAGAGGAGCATATGCGGCAGGATCGCCCCGATCCTCATGGAGCGATGCTCACTTTCCCCGCCTCGATGGCGTCGAGGCGCGAGAGCACCTCGCCCGGCGCGGCCACGGCGGTCCCCCGTTTCATGACGACTATCGACGCGGCGATGTTCGCCGCGTGCATCGCCGTCGTCATGTCGGCCCCGGCGGCCAGGGAGAGCGCCACGGCCGCGACGACGGTATCGCCGGCGCCGGTGACATCGGTGGCCTCGGAACTTCCCACCACGCCCACCGTTTCGGTGGCGCGGCGGCGGCGGAACAACGCCATGCCGAACCGCCCCCTGGTGATCATGACGGAATCCGAGCCGAGCCGGCGCAGCAGGGTGCGCCCCGTCCGTTCGAGCGCCCCGTCCTCGTCGGGACAGATCCCCGCGGCGGCCGCCGCCTCGACCTCGTTCGGAGTGGCGGTGGTGACCCCACGGAAACTACCGAGGCGGAATCTCGAATCGGCCACGACGGGAATCCCCGTATCCCTCGCCCCCTCGATGACAACCGGAATCGTCGATTCACAGAGCACGCCGCGCCCGTAATCGCTGAGGATCACCGCCCGGCACCGGCCGATCTCCCGCCGGATCCGGTGCACGAGACTGCGCCGCACCGATTCCGGGATATCCCACCGGTCTTCCCGGTCGATGCGCACGATCTGCTGGAGCTGCGCGTGGTAATCCCCCGCCAGCACCCGCGTCTTCGAGGTCGTATCCCTTCCCTCGGCCGCGATCAGCCCCCGGCAGTCGACGCGCGCCCCTTCGAGGGTCGCCCGCAGGATTCGTCCCTGCTCGTCGCGCCCCGTCAGGCCGAAAACCGAGGCCCGGCCTCCGAGGGCGGCGACGTTCATGGCCGCGTTCGCCGCCCCCCCCGGCGCGACGGATCTCCCTTCATAGCGGACGATGACGACCGGCGCCTCGCGCGATACCCGGTCGGTCCGTCCGAACAGATACTCGTCGAGCATCATATCGCCCACGACGAGGATCCTCGCGCCCCGCCACGAACGGACCGCCTCCCTGATCCGCCCGAAGTCCGCCGTACCGCTCCTGCTCATCCCGTATACCCCCTGATCGTCTCCCGGACTGCATCGAGCACCACATCCGGCGAGAGCTCGGTCAGACAGCGCGTCGTGCCCTCGGGGCACACTCGTTTGAAACAGGGGCTGCAGCCGGCCCCGGACGAGACGACGGCGGCGCGAGGCCCGCGCGGTGCGGTCCATGCGGGGCTCGTCGAGCCGAACAGTGCGACCGTCGGCACCCCCATCGCCGCTGCGATATGGACCGGCCCGCTGTCGTTGCCGACAGCCGCCCCCGCTCCGCGCAGGACCGCCGCGAGGCCCGCGACGTCGATCCTGCCGGCGAGGTTCACGATTCCCCCTCCCGCCTCCCGTACGATGACCTCGAGCGCATCGCGCTCTCCGGCGGATCCGAGCAGCACGACCGTCCCGAATCCCTCCCCGATGAGAAGCCGCGCCAGCACCGCGTACGACGAGGAGGGCCAGACCTTCGCCGGCCCGTACGAGGCGCCGGCCGCCAGAACGGCGTACCGTCCGGAGAGCCCCGATCGCTCGACCCGCTCCCGCCAGTCGTAGGGGGGCACTATCGAAGGCGCCGGAACGGACTCCGTCCCTGCGCCGAGCGGTTCCGCCAGCCGTGCGTACGACTCGCTGAGATGACGGGCGCGCCCTTCATCGGGCGCCGGGACGTCTGTCAGCAACATCCGCCGCACTCCCCTTCCGTATCCGATGCGGCGCCTGGCTCCGGAGATACGCGCGATCAGCGCCGACGGGAAGGACGGCGGGAGGACAAAAGCGGCATCCCAGGCTTTTCCGGGCCTCTCCCCGCGCAGACGCGCGGCGACCCTGCGCACTCCCCAGCCGCGCGGCCAGGTCACCATGCCGTCGATTAACGGGCAGCGTTCGAGAAGTCCGGCGGCGTATTCGCGGATCCCGACCGCGATCAGATCCTCGCAGAACGCGCGCCGCAGCAAGGCGAGCAGGGGCGTCGCCATGACGACGTCACCGAGCCAGTTCGGCGCCAGCACGAGTAGCTGTCTACGCCCTGATCTGCAGGCTGTAGAGCCTCCGGTAGATCCCTTCCTCACCGATCAACTCCTCGTGTGTCCCTATCTGCCGGATGCGGCCTTCCTCGAGGACGACGATCCGATCGGCCTTCTTTATCGTCGAGAGCCGGTGCGCGATAACCAGCGTCGTCCGCCCCTCGACGAGCCTGTCTATCGCCCCCTGCACGAGGGCCTCGCTTTCGGCGTCGAGCGAACTTGTCGCCTCGTCGAGGATCAGGATCTGCGGATCCTTGAGCAGGGCCCTGGCGATCGCAATCCGCTGCCGCTGGCCTCCCGAGAGCTGCACGCCCCGGTCGCCGATCACCGTGTCGTACTTGTCCGGCATCGCCTCGATGAACTGGCGCGCGTTCGCCGCGGCCGCGGCGCGCACGACATCCTCGCGGGGGCAGTCGTCCATCCCGTAGGCGATGTTATTGAAGACGCTGTCGTTGAACAGGATCGTCTCCTGCGTGACGATCCCCATCAGTGCGCGCAGGGACTGGAGGCTGATCGAGGCGATATCCCTTCCGTCGATGAGGATCCGGCCCGCCGTCGGCCGGTAGAAACGCGGCAGGAGGTCGGCGACGGTCGTCTTGCCCGCGCCGCTCGATCCGACGAGCGCCACAACCTCGCCGCGGCCGATCCGCAGATCGATGTCCTCGAGGACCGGCATGCCGCTCTTGTAGCTGAAATGCACGCCCTCATAGACGATCTCCCGCTCGAACGATCCGATCTCGTACTCTCCCGAGGTGTCCTCCTCCGTGTCGACGTCCAGTATCTCGAAGACCCGCTGCGCGCTGGCGAGCCCTTCCTGCACGACGGCGTTGAGCTTGCTCAGATGCTTGATCGGCGTGACCACCCAGAGCATCGCGCCTATGAACATCATCAGGTCCGCTGGATCGAGCTGCTGCGAGATGACGAGTCGGCCTCCGTACCAGAGGATGATCACGCTTGCTGTCATGCCGAGCAATTCGCTCGTCGGCGAGGCGAGTTCGGCGAAGCGGCGCATCTTGAGATACTCCCGGAAATACCGCAGGTTGAACGAGCCGAACTTCCGCTGCTCGAAGCGTTCCATTCCGAAGGCCTTCACCACGCGCACTCCCGAAATCGTCTCCTGCAGTACCGATGTCATGTCGGCCATGCGCTCCTGCGCCCTCATGCTCCCCTTGCGGAGCTTTCTGCTGATGATCGCTATCAGCGCGACGTTGATCGGGACGATGACGATCGTCAGCAGCGACAGCCGCCAGGAAGTATAGAAAACGATCGTGACGGCTATGATCGCCATCAGGCCGTTGCGTATGATGCTCGCCAGGCTCCCGACGACGGCTCCCCTGAGGTTGGTCACGTCGTTGGTGATCCTCGATATGAGGTGCCCGGTCCGCTGCGTGTCGAAGAACGACAGCGGCAGGAGCTGGATCTTCCCGTACAGTTCGTCCCTGATCCGTTTGAGCATCGATTGCTCGAGAAAGATCGTCTGGTAGGTGCTGACGTACTCGAAGACGTTCTTGACCGCCATCAGCAGAATGAGAATCAGGCAGAAACGCGCGAGCCTCTCCGTCTGCGTTCCTTCATAGATGAAGTCCCTCGCCCGTCGGGTGACCGAGTCGATCCTCTGCTCGACTGAGTCTGGAACGAGCAGCGACCCGCCGCCGGATTCTCCGCCGCCGCCCTCCACCCCCACTTGCGATCCGAACAGTATGTGGAGGAACGGCGGGATCAACGTCAGAGTGACCCCGCTGAGCGAGGCGAAAACAATCGTGCAGAGGAGCAGCACGACGAGCCGTTTCCACCAGGGGTGCAGGTAGCCGAGGAGTCTCAGGTAGATCTTTCCGGGACTCTGTATCGACATTGCGCCGTTCTCCTTCAGGGTCACACCGCGGCATGCTCGCTCGTTGCGAGGGCTTCCTCGACCTTCGTGAAGAACGCCTTGAGGGAGAGCTTCTCTCCTCGCGTCCCCCTGAACACCCGCACGCTGGTCGGCTCGGGAGGCGTCCAT
>JAQVGR010000176.1 GCA_028696635.1 Candidatus Krumholzibacteriia bacterium
CCGACATAGACGGAGACGGCGGCCTCGACATCATCCTCGGCAGCGAGGAGGGGCGGCTCAACGCGTGGAATATCGGCGGACAGTATCTGCCGGGCTTCCCGATCCAGCTCAACGGCTTCGTCCGGGGAACACCGGTCGTCAAGGACATCGATCTCGACGGCGATCTCGAGCTGATCGCCTCCTGCTGGGACCAGAACGTCTTCGTCTGGGACCTCGACGCGCCGCAGTACTACCAGTGCGTGCAGTGGAACGGTTTCCACGGCAACCAGTTCAACAGCGGGTGGAAGGAGCTCCAGGCGGTGACCGACGCCGCGGTGACGGCGTGGATGTACGAACGCGGCCCGGGGTTCCTGCGGCTGAGCTGGTCGATAGCCGGCGACGAGCGCGAGTGGGATCTGCTGCGCCGCTCCGGCGGCGGCGAATTCGAGCTGATCGCCGCCCATCTGGCCGTCGACGGATCGCGGACGCTGACCTACACGGACCGCTCCGTGGAGGAAGGGCTTGTCTATGTCTACCGGATCGTTCCCTCCGGCGGCGGCGAGGGAGTCGACACGGAGGCGATCGAGATCCCCGTCGCGAACGCCCGGCTCTACCAGAACCATCCGAATCCGTTCAACCCGAGCACGACGATCGCCTTCACCGTCCCGGGAGGCGCCGATTCCCGCCACACCGTGATGCTTGGAGTCTTCGACGTGCGCGGAGCGCTGGTCAGGACGCTCGTGAACGGCCCCGTCGCAGGCGGCCGGCACGAGATCACGTGGAACGGCGCGAACGACCGGGGGGTCGGCGTGGCGAGCGGAGTCTACTTCGCCAAGTTCATGACCGGCGGGACGACCGCCGTGAAGAAGATGGTGCTTTTGCGATAGTCCCAGTCTCTTTTAAGTAACCTGGGTCGTCGGAAGACCCGGTTGTCGAGTCCGCGGAGGACCCGGCGGCCGGGTCTTTCCGCGCCGGGGCACGGCGGAATCGCCGCTGGTTCTCACGCGGGCGTTTCCGGTTCCAGCGCTTCGAGGTAGAGCGACGAGATCCGGTCTATCGTGAAGTCCATCGCCCGTTCGACGAGCAGATCCCTCCCGGGCGGGTCGTCGAGCGTTTCGACGATCGAGCGGGCGAGCGCCTCATGGTCGCCGACCGGCACGAGCCGTCCGAATCTCCCGCCGCCCAGGATCTCCCCCGGGCCCCCGGGGCAGTCGGTCGAGATGACCGGCGTCCCCGCGGCGAGCGCCTCGACCAGCACGTTCCCGAACCCCTCCCATCTCGACGAGCAGACGAGCGCGGAGGCGCGTGCGAGCCAGGCGTGCGGATTGGCGGTGAAGCCGGGAAGGTCGAGATCCTCCGCGACATGCAGCTCGTCGGCCAGCTCCAGCAGGCGTCCCCGCTCCGGCCCCTCGCCGAGGATGACCAGTCGAGCCGCCCGATCCCGCCTGATCGCGGCGAACGCCCTGATCGCCGTCGCGTGGTCCTTCGACTCGTGCAGGCGGCCGACGGCGATCAGCACGGGGATGCCGCCGCCCTGAAGCCACCGGTGGGGCGCGGCTTCCCTCTGCTTTTCGAAGATCTCGTCGCAGACGACGGGATTGTGGATCACGCGCACGCGATCTCCGGGGACGATCCCGCTCCCGACCAGGTCGGCGGCGGTGCCGTGCGAGTTCGCCACGACGAGATCCGCTCCCGGGTAGAGCCGTTCCATCAGCACGCGCACCGCGCGCTCGTTGACGGGCAGCGGCCGGCGCCTGCTCCAGTCGAGCGTGGTCGCCTCGCGGACGACCAGCCGCATCCCCGGCCGGGACAGACGCCGGGCGAGCAACGCGACGACATTGCAGTGGCTCATCGTCGAGAGCATCGCGGCCGGCCGCTCGCGCCTGATATACCGGATCAGCCGGGGGAGGGCGGCGAAGGTGCTTCGAGATCCCAGATCGATCAGCCGCGCCCGGGGCGGCAGATCGGCCAGCAGCGGGCCGGCCGCCCTGACCGCCACGACGTCGGTGCCGAGGCCGCGCCGGGCGAATCCGCCGGCGAGGTTGACGATCACCCGCTGGGCTCCGCCTCCGCCGAGGTTGGGGAGCAGCAGTGCTATCCTCGTGCCCATCGCGATCGGCCGGCGCGCGCGGCCCTCTCAGTCCTCTTCCTCGACGTTGTTGCGGATGTGCCGCTCGAGCTCCTCGTACGTGTGGAAATGCAGGTCGAAATTGTATTCATCGGAGAACTCGCAGTCCTTCCAGGTATGCTCCCGGCAGATCCGCGGCCGCCGCGGGTAGATCAGGCACCCCCGGACCGGATCGTAGAACCGGCAGGGCGTCTGCACCATCACGAACCAGCGGTCGTCGTCGCAGTATATCTGCGCGTCGCGGTGCGCCATGATCCACAGCATGTCGTCCCAGTCGTTCCGGTCTTCCGGCTCGTCTATCTCGACCGAGAAGTACATGCAGCACTTGGCGGGGATGCACTCCTCGCACTGGTTGACCGGCGCTTTCCGCGCGGACGCGCCGCGGGTCTGCATCTGTTTCTTTTTCTGCTTCGTTCCTCCGGCCACAGGCATGGCTCCCTTCCGTGTGTCGACCTCTCAAGGAAGGATCATGATATTCGATGGCGGGCATCCGGGCAACAGCGAATCGAAGGCCCGTCAAGCGCCGGATCGCCGGTCCGGCGAGGACTGGGGATTGACACCTCCGCCGGGGTCGTGTATCTTCCTCATTCCCGCGAGGACGGGGCCCGGCGGGCTTGCGAACGGCGCCAACCACACGATGCAAGGAACGGTCATGTTCATCGATCTCACCGAAGAAGAACGGATGATACAGAAAACCGCCCGAGATTTCGCCCGCAGGGATATCGCCGCGGTCGCCGAGCAGTCCAACCGCGACGGCGTGTTCCAGGACGACATATACCGACGTCTCGCCGGGCTGGGTTTCATGGGGATGACGATGCCCGAGGAATTCGGCGGCGTCGGATTGGGGAACCTCTGCCTCTCGCTCGCCCTCGAGGAGATCAGCATGGTCTGCCCCTCGACGGCGGTCGCCGTCTCCGTGCACAACTCGCTGGCGAACTACATCATCCACACGTGGGGGAGCGACGAGCTCAAGCGCCGGTATCTCCCCCGGATGACCTCGGGCGAGCTGATCGGGGTCTACGCCCTCACCGAGCCGAACGCGGGGAGCGACGTGGCGGCGATCGCGATGTCGGCCGCCAGGGACGGAGGCGACTGGGTCCTCAACGGCTCGAAGATCTTCATCTCGACCGGCGACAGGGCCGGGGTGATAGTCGTCATCGCCCGCTCCGACCCGGACGAGCGCACGCGCGGCCTGACCGCCTTCGTCGTCGAGCCCGTCTTTCCCGGCTTCTCCGTCGGCAAGATCGAGCACAAGATGGGGCTGCGGGCCTCGACGACGGTCGAGCTGGTCTTCGAGGATTGCCGCGTTCCCGCCGCGAACGTGATCGGCGAGGAGGGGATGGGCATGAAGATCGCGCTCGGCTCGCTCGAAGGCGGCCGGATCGGCATCGCCTCCCAGTCCCTCGGCATCGCGCAGACGGCCCTCGACGAGGCGGTGCTGTTCGCGCGGGAGCGCCGGCAGTTCGGCGAGCGGATCATCGATTTCCAGGCGACCAGGTGGAAGATAGCGGAGATGGCGACGAACATAGACGCGGCGCGGCTTCTCGTGCGGCGGGCCGCGCGCCTGCGCGACGCGGGGCGGCCCTGCGGCAAGGAGGCGTCGATGGCGAAGCTCTTCGCCAGCAGGATCGCCAACGAGGCCGTCTACGACTCGCTCCAGATTCACGGCGGGGTAGGGTATACGCAGGAGTTCAAGATAGAGCGCTTTTTCCGCGATGCGCGCGTCCTCGAGATATACGAGGGGACGAGCGAGATCCAGCGCATCGTGATCGCAAAAAAGGTCATCGACGAGTATGAGCGGATCTTTCCCGCCTGAGGCCGAACGGAACGGCCGGCGGGGCGAAAGGAGGACGTTTTGAAGGTAGTCGTTCTGCTCAAACGCGTCCCGGACACGGAGGCGAAGATCCTGATCAACCAGGAAGGGACCGGTATCCGGGAAGACGGAATCAAGTACATCATCAACACCTACGACGAGTACGCCGTCGAAGAGGGGCTGCGCCTGAAGGAGAAGCTCGGAGGCGACACGAAGGTCACCGTCGTCTGCCTGGGGCCCGCCGAGGCGACCGAGACGATCAGGACGGCGCTGGCGATGGGGGCCGACGACGCGGTGCATATATCGGATCCGGCGCTCGCGGGGGCCGGGCCCTTCACCGCCGCCGCCGTGCTCGCCGCGGCGATCGGAGCCGGGGGATTCGACATCATCTTCTGCGGCAAGCAGGCGATCGACGACGATCAGGCGCAGGTGCAGTGCATCCTCGCCGAGATGCTCGACGTCCCGCAGGTCAACGCCGCCTCCTCGTTCGAGATCGGCGCCGGCGGCGCCGCGGCAGCGGTCGGCAGGAGGATCGAGGGAGGGGAGGAGAAGTGGGAGAGTTCGCTGCCCGTCCTCATATCGTGCGACAAGGGGCTCAACGAGCCCCGCTACGCGTCGCTGCCGGGGATCATGAAGGCGAAGAAGAAGGAGATCCGCACGAAGACCCTCGCAGACCTCGGGTTCCACGAGGTGCCGAACAGGGGCCGGAGCAGGATCGTGAAATGGCTGCCGCTTCCCAGGAGCGGTGAGTGCCGGATGATCGAGGCCGGGGAACCGGCCGACGCCGTCCGGGAGCTCGTGAGGCTGCTGCGCGAAGAAGCGAAGGTCATATAATCGAACGGAGGATCCTGCGATGACTGGCGATATTCTCGTATGCGGAGAGATACGGAACGGCAAGCTCAAGAAGGTCGCCTCCGAGCTCGTCGGGGGCGCCCGGACGATCGCCGCGGGGACGGGCGGCGCCATCGACGCGCTCCTGATCGGGAAGGGAGCCGAGGGCGAGGCGTCGAAGCTCGCCCGGCACGGCCTGAGGCGCATCGCCGCGGTCGACGACGGGCTCACCGCGGATTACTCGTCGGAAGGGTATGCCAAGGTCCTC
>JAQVGR010000177.1 GCA_028696635.1 Candidatus Krumholzibacteriia bacterium
CGGAACGGTTGTCAGTGTAAGCACAAGGGGGCAGAGCACGGCGAAGGCGTTCGCGCTCTCGCTGCTCAGGCCGGGACGCGGACAGTTCTACCAGCGCAAGCAGACCCGCGGCATCGTCTATTCCATGATGATGACCGCGGCCGGGATGTTCGCACTCGATTATCACAACAAGTACGACGAAGCGGTCAACGAGTACGAAATCAATCTCGAACGATTCGCGGCAGCCGGCACGGAAACACAGCGGCAGACGCTGAGCGGCCGGGAGCCCGCTCTCTGGGACAGCGTCGAAAAGCGGAAGCTCGAGCGAAACATCGCGTACGGCGTTCTGGCCGGCATCTGGGGGGCGAGCATCGTTGACACATTCTTCCCGGGACGGGAAGACGCCCCTCCGTCGGACCTGACGCTTGATCTCGGACCGTCGCATGCATTGATTGTATACCGGTTCTGATCTCGGAGGTCTTCCAGATGGCTCGCATAGTATTCATGATGCTCGCAGCGGCCCTCGTCATTCTGCCGGCGTGTCTGGACGATATCGAACAGACGCCCCTCATCGATGAGCAGTCGATCTCCGCTCCGTTGAATGTCCGCGTGACGGTCGGCGACGGAGTCGTCGACCTTCAGTGGTCCTCGGTCGCCCGGGCGGTCTCGTACCGCGTGTACCGGATGTACGCCGACGAAACCCCATGGACGAGGATCGCCCAGACTTCCGATACGATCCACGTTGATACGGACGTCGAGAACGGGCGGCAGTATCTCTACGCGGTCACCGCGGTCGACGCTTCCGGCCTCGAGAGCGTGCGTTCCGATCCGGCGCCGGCCGTGCCGGCCGTCTATTCGCTGCTCATCAACGGAGGCGCTGCGTACTGCGGATCGCGATCGATCGCCATCGCGTTGACCGCTCCCGCGCCAACGGCCCTGATGCGCATCGGCAATCAGTCCGATCTGGCAGGTAATCCGTGGCGGACCTTTCAGGCTTCGACGGCCTGGGAGCTGACCGCGGGAGATGGAGAAAAGACCGTCTATGCGCAGTTCCAAGACGATTCCGGCGCGTTCTCGCCGATCGTCGGCGCATCGATCATCCTTGACACCTTCGTCAGGATAACGGGGCTCGTCGTCTCTCCGATGCCGCGGATATATTCACCGGGATCGACGATCCATCTGCTGATGACAGTGGAGGACGACGAGACCGGGGGCGGGGGACTGGTCGAGATAGAAGGGTTGTCCGGAACGATTGTGCCTCTCGGCGACGAAGGCCGCGGCGGGGATCCTGATGCCGGGGATGGAGTCTACGAGGCGGACTTCCAGCTTCCCGTGGGATTGCGTGGGACGGGGCTTGTCGTTTCGGGCGGGTTCGTCGACCGCGCAGGCAACGAGGCGCCTGTGTTCGAATCGCCGGAGACCATTGATATAACCGACCCGCCGCAGGCCGTTCAGCTCATCGGCGTGATCGATTCGACGACGAGCAGGATCACCATCAGATGGGAGGAATCGGCCGAGGATCATTTCGCAGCCTACCGCATATACCGCTCAGACAGCCCCGGCGTGGTGGAAACTCCGGCGTCGTTCCTGCGCGGACTCGACAACCGGGCGCAGACTTCCTATCCCGACACTGACGTCAGGGAGGCCCGGACGTACTACTACAGGATATTCGTCGTGAACGATCTCGAGGAGACCGCCGGCAGCAACGAGATCATCGCGCATACGGCCGACGGCTACCCGACCGCCGTCATTCTCGACGATCCCTCCGCGATCGGCGCCACACGACTCACTCTGACGTGGTCGAGGAACCCTGATACGGATTTCGACCGATACCGGATCTACCGCTCAACGGCGCCCGGAGTGACCGAGAGCTCCGTGCTGGTCGCCACGATCGAGGATCAGGATCTGACCTGGTATGACGATACAGGTATTGACACTATAGGTAATACATACTATTATAGGGTGTTCGTATATGATCTGGGGGGAAAGAGCGCGCGCAGCAACGAAGTAACGACGAATCCATGACCTGATCGGATAAGCGGCTTCCAACTTGCGTAAAATTTCCCAATCTAACCCGAGCTGATGGGGTAATTTACCTAGCTCGCAGGGGTGACTGGCTGTGCCTGCCGCAATGCAGATAGGTATCATTTGTCTTGTATTTTATTATATATTGGTATGTTAGATGATTTATCTTATGTGTTTTCTATGTGCTCCACCGAGTGAATCACAGGGGTACGGAACTTGCATTGATATCCTGTACTTTTATGGCGGAGCTCTATCAAGCGGCTCAATGTGAAGAGGGATGAGATGGTCGTATTCACTAGAACAATCCTGAACGCAGTCCCCGCGGGGGTATCGCCGCAGAGGGATCTTGATCCCCTCAAGAGCGACATAGAATATCTCGGAGATATCATTGGCGGCGCCCGCTCGCACCTTCCGTCGATGCAGCACCGGATCAAGCGCATCTTCGACATAGTCTGCGCCTCGATCGCGCTTCTGCTGCTCTCGCCGGTGATCCTGGCAGCGGCCGTACTCATCAAGATCGAGTCGAACGGACCTGTTTTCTTCATGCAGGAGCGTATCGGGATCAACCGCAGGCGTGGAGATCGAAGGGGAAATCCAGCGGGGGACGGATTACCCAGCTGCGAGCGCCGCCGGAGCGACAGGCGCAAGGAGATCAACGCCGGCAAGCCGTTCAGCATCTATAAGCTCAGGACGATGCGCACCGATGCCGAGAAGGAGGGGCCGGCTCTTTCGTGCAAGGGTGATCCGCGCATCACGCGCGTGGGGAGTTTCATGCGCCGGGCCCGTATTGACGAGATCCCCCAGTTCATCAATGTGATCAGGGGCGATATGAGCATCATCGGGCCGCGTCCCGAGCGCTCGTTCTACATAAATATGGTCAGGCAGGACATACCGGAATTTCCCCTGAGACTCAGGGTGAAACCGGGGATAACGGGGCTCGCCCAGGTCGAAAACGGCTACGCCAATACCGTCGATGAGATGGCGGACAAACTGTTCTACGATCTCAAGTACATATCGGAATTTTCGCTGCTGCAAGAACTTAAGATCCTCTTCAAGACGGTCTTCGTGGTGGTCTCCGGAAAGGGAGCCTGCTGATACGATCGCCGGGCCGCGAGGCGGAGTTCTCCGCGTAATTTCTTGACCAACTTGCAGTTCGCCGGTACAATCGGTCATCGGTGAACGCATGTCAAGACCGTCCGACATACTGATATTGGCCCTGCTCTACTCGCTGCTCGTAGCGGCCGCAGTCGTGTGGCCGTTTTCCGCGTTCGCCGCGATCCCGGCCGGGCTTGCCGTTACGGCGGTCATTCTCTACAGGCGGAGGCGGCAGCACGCACGGCATGTCGACACGATCCAGAGGCGTCTGTCCAACCTCAGGAGCGAGGGACTGTTTCTCGACGGCACCGTGGGGGAGACGGGGGATGACGTATTCTACCGGATGATCCTCACCCTCCTCACCGATCTCGAGAGAACCCTGTTCAAGCTCGTCGAGAAGAATATCCAGCTTCTCAGCCTCAAGGAGATCGGCCGCAGCATCATCAGCTCCCTCGACGAGAAAAAGCTTGTCGATTCGGTCTTTCAGTATCTCGTCCACGGAGTCGGATACAAGGAGGCCGCTTTCATAATCCTGCGCAGAAGGAAAGAATGCTTCCAGGCGGTCGTGACGATCGAGCGGGCCACGCGCCATATCAGACGCGTCGTGAGCTTCGGACAGGATGATCTCTCAGGCGCGGTTCTCAAGTCCCTGTCGACAGGGAAGGCCTTTCTCATCAAGGATGTCCGGATGCACCCCCTGGTCACCGTGCAGGGCGAGGCTCTATTCCCGGGGAGCACGATGACCTCCTACATCTGTGTGCCTCTCACAAAATCTTCGGGGGAGTTCGACTGCTTCGAGAAGCCTGACTGCGCTCTTGCGGCAAGCGTACACGGGGACGAGGACAGCGTTTTTCTCGGAGGCGCTCCCTGCCTTTCATGTCCGGACAATCCGCTGCTTGGAGCACTCATAGTAACGGACGGGTATCGGGCGTCCCCTCTCACCAACATAGACCATGTGACGCTTGAGACCGTCGGGTCGCTCGTGAGCTCCAACATAGAAAACTGGATGCTGTACCAGGAGCTTCGGCAGGAGGAGCTCTTCAGAGAGAAGGTATTCGAGGGAATGCTCCACGGCCTTGTCGTTTCCGATCTCGAGGGAAGGATCACCTTTGCCAACAGGAGCGCCTGTCTGATGAGCGGATATTCCGAGCGGCAGCTCCTCAATTCACGCGTGGAATCGCTGCTGCTGGATCCGCCGGGACCGGACGGTGAGTCGAAGTCGTCCGTCTTCAGACTCCTGCGCAGCGCCGACACGCCGGTTTTCAACGAAGCCTATCTCGCTCATGCCGACGGGATGAACGTGCCGGTCAACATGAACGTCTCGAAAATGATCGGCGACGACAACGACGTCCAGGGCGCAATCGTCCTGTTCGTCGATCTGAGCGAGATAAAGCGGATGGAGGAGCAGATCCGCCATCTCGACACCCTGGCGGTGCTCGGCCGCTTCACATCTGCGATTGCGCACGAGGTTCGCAATCCCCTGACCGGTATAGCCGCGGGGATCCAGTATCTGAACAGGAGTACCGAGCTCGACGAGGAACAGCGGGAAAGCATATCGTTCATCCTCAACGAAGTCGACCGGATCAACCGGATAATTACCGACCTGTTCAAGGTCGCCAAGCCGCGCGATCTCCTCTACCAGAGCGTGGATATACGGGACGTTATCGAGCGAAGCGGCAAATCGGTCAGCGAGACGCTCGAGGAGAAGGGGGTCGATTTCACGATAGCCGTCGACGGGAGACTCCCGGCAGTGGACATAGATCCCGATCAGATAACGCAGGTCATGATCAACCTCGTGAAGAATTCTGCGGAAGCGGTCGGGAAGGGGGGCAGGATCGCCGTCACGGCCCGGCCGTGCGGCCACGAAGGGGATGATCCGGTCCCGGAAAAG
>JAQVGR010000178.1 GCA_028696635.1 Candidatus Krumholzibacteriia bacterium
GACGAGGCGGACGGCCCCGGGGACTGGTACACGATCACGCAGAGCTTCGACACCGTCTACACGACGGTCGCCGGCGAGACCATCGCCAAGCGGCGGTTCTTCAGGAACGTCAGGCCGATGTTCACCCCCGACGAGAACGCCATCCTCTACTTCGTCGATTCGACCGGCGTCTTCGAGCCCTGCCTGATACCGATGGACGGCGGCAGGCCCGACACGCTGCAGCGCCGCGCGCTGATGGTGGACGAGGAAACGGGGATCTTCGGCGCCGCCGGCGTGGAGATCACCGAACGGACCGTCCTCGAGTGGAGCCCGGTCTCGAGCATTCTCGCCTTCATCGCCGGGGGCCGCCTGATCTTCTTCGACTACCAGACGGAGACCGTCGCGCCGATCGACGGGATCGAGAAGGTCGAGGAGTTCGCATGGTCTCCCGACGGCAGCCAGCTCGTCGCCGTCACCAGCGAGGACGGGATCTTCCTCGTGAGCGCCGCCGGCTCGGTCTCCGGCTCGGCTGTCTACGCGCGCGAGCGCGCCACGGACGAGATCATCGGCTGCGCGTTCTCGCCGAGCGCGACAGAGCCGAAGATCGGTTTCCGGCTGGTCAGGAAGGGAAAATCCGCACTCGACTCGTGGTCGGCGCTGGTGGTCGTAGATCTGAGCTCGGGCGCGGCGACCTTCGCGAGCCCCGCGGTCCCGTGGCACAGCTCCCGCGAGATCGACGTGCCGTTCGACTGGAAACGGATCGTGTGGGAGGACGACAACAGCGGGATATACGCGCCGTTCGCCGTGCTCGACGACGTCAATTACTACCGCAAGGATTACGTGATCTTCCACAGCTACGAGGACTGATCCGGTCGCCGGAGGGGGGCGCAGGTCGGCGCATGCAGTCACGCAGGCTCACTGAGCTTCCTCCGTATCTCTTCGTCGAGATCGACCGGAAAAAGAAGGCGTTCGCCGCCTCGGGCGGACGCGTGCTCGACCTCGGCATCGGCGATCCCGATCTCGGCCCCCCGGACGAGCTCGTCGAGGCGCTGACCGGGGCCCTCGCCGAGCCCTCCCATCACCGCTATCCTCCCGGGGCGGGGCTCCCCGTCCTGATCGACGCCCTGCGTCGCTGGGCGCGATCGCGACACGGAGTCTCTCCCGGCGAGAATGAGATCCTCGTCACGATAGGCAGCAAGGAGGCGATCGGCCATCTGCCGCTCGCCGTCGCCGATCCCGGCGATGCGGTCCTCGTCCCCGATCCGGGATATCCCGTCTACCACTCCTCCGCTGTCTTCGCCGGCGCCCGCCCGGTGCCGGTGAGGCTGCGGGAGGACCGCGGCTGGTGGCCCGATCTGGGCGGCATCGGGCGGGACGATCTCGACTCGGCCCGCCTGCTCTACCTCAACTACCCGAACAACCCCACCGCCGCGACGGCCGGCCCCCGGCAGTGGCGCGAGGCCGTGGAGTTCGCCGCTCGCACGGGGATCATCCTCGCCGCCGACTCGGCGTACGGGGATATCTTCTTCGGCGAGCCGCCGGCCGCCCTGTTCCCGATCGCGCGCGAGGCGGGGGTGCCGTTCATCGAGTTCTTCTCCTTCTCGAAGACCTTCTCGATCACCGGCTGGCGCATCGGGTTCGCGATCGGATCGCCCGGGGTCGTCTCGGCCCTCACCCGCCTGAAGGCGAACCTCGACTCGGGTGCGTTCGGCGCGATCCAGGAGGCGGTCGCCGCGGGGCTCGGGAGTCCGTACGGGGAGATTACCGGGCGGATCATCGCCGCCTACCGCGAGCGCCGCGACCTGCTGGCCGGATGTCTCCGGAGGGGAGGGTACTCGTTCTCGGTCCCCGAGACGACCTTCTACTTCTGGATCGAGGTGCCCGGGGGCGGCTCCTCTATCGAATACTGCGGAAGGCTCCTCGAGGAGACCGGTATCGTGGCGACCCCCGGGGTCGGATTCGGCTCCGGCGGCGAGGGGTATTTCCGGTTGTCAATCACGGCACCGACCGCTACAATCCGCGAAGCCGGCGAGGCCCTCGAGCGGCGTGGCGCGAGGGGCTGATCCGGCGGGAGGTCGCGCGTGCTCGAGGAAAAGATCGTCCTGAAGGGGATCACCGTCTTCGGCTACTACGGCGTCTCCCCGATGGAGCGGGAGATCGGGCAGAAGCTCGAGCTGGACATCGAGTTCTGGAGCGATTTCACCAAGGCCTGCGTCACCGACGCTCTCGAGGACACCGTCAACTACGAGCGGGTCTACGCGAAGGTGATGGAGACGGTCGAGGGCAATCGGTTCAACCTGCTCGAGACCCTCGCCGACGCTATCTGCCGCGGGATCCTCGACGCCTTCCCCGTCACCAGGGTGAGGGCGACGATCCGCAAGCTGAACCTGCCGTTCCCCAACAGCGTCGATCATGTGGCCGTCGTCGTCGAGCGCAATGCCTGACCGGACGGCGAGCCTCGTCGTCCTGTCGCTCGGATCGAACCTCGGAGCGCGTGAGCGGGCCGTCCTCGCCGCGGCTCGCGCGGTCGCGGCGATCAGGGGGATCGCCGCCCCCCGCCTGAGCTCGCTCTACGAGACCGATCCGGTCGGACGCGGGTACTCGCGGGCGTTCGTCAACGCGGCGATGATAGTCGAGGCGAGGCGCGATCCCCGATCGCTGCTGCGGGCGTGCCTGGCGATCGAGGAGGCGGCCGGGCGCAGGCCCGGCGGTGGGGATCGGCCGCTCGATATCGATATCGTACTCTTCGGCGACCTGCGCCTCGACGGCCCGTCGCTCGTCCTGCCCCACCCCCGGATGAGGGAACGGCTCTTCGTGCTGGGGCCGCTGGCGGAGCTGGCCCCCGGCCTCTCCCTGCCTCCCGACGGCCTCGCGGCGGCCGAAGCGGCCGACCGGCTCCGGGACGGCCCGGAAGTCCGGCGGATCTCGTCGCGGGCCGTCATCCGCGCCGGAGACCTCCGCACCGTTCGTGATTGACTTGCACGGTGTTTTTCACTAGGGTAGGCGCATGGAGGAACTCAGGCAGCGGCTTGCGGATAACGGGATCCGCTATATAGCCATCGAGGGGAACATCGGCTCCGGCAAGACAACAGTGGCGCGCCTGCTCGCCGAGCGGACGGGGGCCCGCCTCTTCCTCGAGGAGGTCGACGACAATCCGTTCCTGGAACGGTACTACGACGATCCGGCGGGGTACGGGTTCCAGGCGCAGATCTTTTTTCTCCTCAACCGCTACCGCCAGCAGACGGAGATCGCCCAGCAGGACCTCTTCGCCGACCTGATGATCGCCGACTACCTCTTTGCCAAGGATACCATCTACGCGCACGCGGTGCTCGGAGACGACGAGCTCGTTCTGTACTCGAGGCTCCATTCGCTGCTCGAGGGACGCATCGTCCGCCCCGATCTGGTCGTCTACCTGCAGGCCGATCCGCGGATCCTCCTGCAGCGGATCCGGAAGCGGGGCAGGAACTACGAAAGGCACATCAGCGACGAGTACCTCGAGGGACTCGGAGAGGCCTTCAACCATTTCTTTTTCCATTACGACGACTCGCCCCTGCTCGTCGTCAACACCGACCGCCTCGATTTCACGACCAACCGCGAGCACCTCGAGGATTTCTTCATGCGTCTCTCCGAGCGGTTCGAGGGGACGAGGTACTACGTGCCGTCCTGGGAGGGCAAAACCGGATGAAGAACAAGGTGACCAGGAACACGCTGCTGAGGATGAAGAAGACGGGGGAGAAGGTCGCCGCGATCACCTCCTACGATTACCTCTGCACGCGGATGATCGACCAGGCCGGCATCGATCTGATCCTTGTCGGGGACTCCCTCGGCATGGTCATGATGGGGTACGAGAACACGCTCCCCGTCACGATGGAGGAGATCATCCATCACTGCAAGGCGGTCTCGCGGGCGCGACCGCGCGCGATCGTCGTCGGGGACATGCCGTTCATGTCGTATCAGGCGAGCGTCGAGGACGCGGTCCGCAACGCGGGGCGGCTCGTCAAGGAAGGCGGCGTCGAGAGCGTGAAGCTCGAGGGGGGGCGCCGCTACGTCCCCGTCATAGAGGCGATCGTCGAGGCGTCGATCCCGGTCGTCGGCCACCTCGGGCTCACGCCCCAGTCGCTGCACCAGTTCGGGGGATACCGCGTCCAGGGCAAGGACCCCGAGTCGGCCGACAGGCTGGTCGAGGACGCCGGGGCGCTCGAGCGGGCCGGGTGCTACGCCGTCGTGCTCGAGGGGATCCCATGGCAGCTCGCCCGGACGATCACCGAAGCGGTATCGATCCCCACGATCGGCATCGGCGCCGGCCCCCACTGCGACGGGCAGGTGCTCGTCCTGCACGACATGCTCGGGATCTTCGAGGAGCCCCTGCCGAAGTTCGTCAAGTGCTACGAGCGGATCGGAGAACGGATCAGGGAGGCGGTGGCGGCGTACGCGAAAGAGGTCAAGGAGGGCCGGTTCCCCGGCCTCGAGCACAGCTACTCCTCCGAGCGGCAGGACGGACGGGAGTGACCGGGCGGCCATGAAGACGGTGACGACTCCGGCCGAAGCCCGGCGGCTCCTCGGGCGGATGAGAGAGGCGGGAGGGCGGGTCGGATTCGTGCCGACGATGGGCGCCCTGCACGCCGGCCACGAGTCCCTCGTCACGATGGCCCGCGGACTGACGGACATCGTCGTTGCGTCGATCTTCGTCAATCCGCGGCAGTTCGGCCCGGGGGAGGACTTCGAGCGGTATCCGCGAGTCATCGAACGGGATTCGGCCGCGCTCGAGCGGCTCGGCTGCGATGTCCTGTTCGCCCCCCGGCGAGAATCGATCTATTCCGCCGGGGACCGCACGACGATCGCCGTCTCCGCGCTCGGCGACCGGCTTTGCGGCGCGTCGCGGCCGGGGCATTTCGAGGGCGTGCTCCTCGTCGTGGCGAAGCTGTTCAATATCGTGCGTCCCGATGCCGCCTTTTTCGGCCAGAAGGACGCTCAGCAGGCGGTGCTCA
>JAQVGR010000179.1 GCA_028696635.1 Candidatus Krumholzibacteriia bacterium
TGAACTTCTCCGGACGCTTCGTTTTCGCGGCGAGCGCTGTTATCGAGATCGACGAGGTGTTGCTGGCGAAGATCACGTCCGGATTGCACACGCCGTCGAGCTCGGAGAAGATCCCGATCTTGACGTCGAAATCCTCGAATGCCGCCTCGACGACGAGCCCGGCGCCGGCCGCGTCGGCCAGCGTGGTCGAAACGGCCACGCGTCCGAGGATCTCCTTCTTCTGCTCCTCGCTGATCGTCTCCTTCTTGACGAGCCGCGCGAGGCTCTTGTCAATCGCTGCAAGGCCCCTCCGCACGAACTCTTCCTTGACGTCGATCATCACGACGGAAAATCCGCTCTGTGCGAAGACCTGGGCGATCCCGTTCCCCATCGTTCCGGCGCCGATCACGGCGACCTTCTTGATTGCCATTGCCCACTCTCCCTTTCGACATCCGGGACGCCGGCTGCACTGCCTGCGTCCGCGGCGCCCGAAACCCGACATCCGTTCGCGGATGTCTACATCAACTCCACGCTCATCGCCACCGCGTTTCCGCCGCCGAGGCACAGCGTCGCCAGCCCGCGTTTTCCGCCGGTGTGCCTGAGCGCATGTATCAGCGTGACGAGGATGCGGGCTCCGGAGCATCCGATCGGGTGGCCGAGCGCCACCGCTCCGCCGTGTATGTTGACCTTGTCCGGATCCATCTTGAGCATCTGCATCACGCCGCACGGCTGCACGGCGAACGCCTCGTTGAGCTCGATCAGATCGAAGTCGTCGAGCTTCATCCCGGTCTTCTTGAGCAGCTTGGGAACCGCGACCGTCGGGGCGAGCATGACGAGCGCCGGCTCGATCCCGCCGGTGGCGTAGCCGGTGATCCTGGCCATCGGCTTGATTCCGAGCTTCTTCGCCTTTTCGCCGGACATCAGGACCATCGCCGCCGCGCCGTCGCTGATCTGCGAGGCGTTCCCTGCCGTCACGACGCCGTCCTTCTTGAAGACCGGCTTGAGCTTCGCCATCGACTCGATGCTCGCATCGGCCCTGACCCCCTCATCGGTGTCGATCACCACGGGGGCCCCCTTGCGCTGCGGGATCTCGACGGGAACTATCTCGTCCTTGAAGGCTCCCGACGCGATCGCCTCGGCGGCCTTGCGGTGGCTGTTGTACGCGTACTCGTCCATCTCCTCGCGTGAGATCTTGCATCGCTCCGCGGTGATCTCCCCCGTGTTGCCCATGTGAAAGTCGTTGAAGGCGTCCCAGAGGCCGTCGTAGACCATCGTATCGACTATCTTCCCGTCGCCGAGGCGGTATCCCGTGCGCGCCTCGCGGAGGATGTACGGGGCGTTGCTCATGCTCTCCATCCCGCCGGCGACCACGATCTCCTCGTCGCCGAGCTTGATCGCCTGAGCGCCGAGGACGACCGCCTTGAGCCCCGAGCCGCAGACCTTGTTGACGGTCATCGCCGATACGCCGTAGTCGAGACCGGCGCCGAGAGCCGCCTGGCGCGCCGGGTTCTGGCCGAGCCCCGCGCCGATCACGTTCCCCATGACCGCCTCGGTGACCGCCTTCGGATCGACTCCCGACCTCCTGATCGTCTCGGCGATCGCCTTCGCGCCGATCTCGGTCGCCTTGAGCGGGGCAAGCCCGCCCTGGAACCTTCCGATCGCCGTTCTCACTGCTCCGGTAATGACGACCTCTGCCATCGACCGCTCCTTCCGCGTTGTGTGTGCCGGACCTGCCGACCGTCCCTCCGGACGGTCCGGTCCGATCCTCAGTTGGCCGGGAACCTGTCCCGGATAAAAGACACGATGTCGCCGGTGTCGGTGCCCGGCCCGAAGATCCGAGCGACCCCGAGCTTCTCGAGCTCCTCGACGTCCTCGGCCGGTATGATGCCGCCCCCGAAGACGAGCATGTCGGCTGCGCCCTTCTCCCTGAGCAGGCCGAGGACGCGGGGGAACATCGTCATGTGGGCGCCGGAGAGAATGCTCAGCCCGACGACGTCGACGTCCTCCTGGACCGCCGACTCGGCTATCATCTCCGGCGTCTGGTGCAGCCCCGTGTAGATGACCTCCATTCCGGCGTCCTTGAGCGCGTTCGCCACCACCTTGGCGCCCCTGTCGTGCCCGTCGAGTCCGGGCTTGGCAATGAGCACCCTGACTTTTCGTGCCATCTCGGATTCCTCCTCCGGGTATCGGGCCTGTCAGACTCGAAATCCGCTCTCGAGTGCAGGGCCTGTCATATGAAAAGCGGTTCCTTGTACTCTCCGAAGACGCCCTTGAAGGTGTCGATGATCTCTCCCTCGGTACAGTAGCACCGTGCGCATTCGATTATCGCCGGCATCAGGTTGTCGCTCCCCCGCGCCGCGACCCCGAGCAGCTCGAGCTGCCGCGCCGCCTTGTCGTTGTCCCGCCCGGCCCGCACCTCGCGGACCGCCTCGATCTGGCGCCGCTCGACCTCGGGATCTATCCGCAGCAGGGGGATCTCTATCTGCTCGTCCTCGAGCTGGAAGCGGTTGACCCCGACCATGATCTTACTGCCGCGCTCGACCGCCTTCTGGTATTCGTAGGCCGACCGCTGGATCTCCCGCTGGAAGAATCCCCTGTCTATCGCCGCGACAACCCCTCCGAGCTCGTCGATCTTCCTGAAATACGCCTCCGCGGCCTCCTCCATCTCGTTGGTGAGCGATTCGACGAAGTAGCTTCCGGCGAGCGGATCGATCGTGTTGACGACCCCCGTCTCGTGCGCGATCAGCTGCTGGGTGCGCAGGGCGATGCGGACCGCCTTCTCCGAGGGGAGCGCCAGCGTCTCGTCCATCGAGTTGGTGTGCAGCGACTGCGTGCCGCCGAGCACGGCAGAGAGCGCCTGGAAGGCCGTGCGGACTATGTTGTTCTCGGGCTGCTGGGCGGTCAGCGTGCACCCGGCGGTCTGCGTGTGGAAGCGCAGCAGCAGGGAGCGCTCGTCCTTCGCCCCGTACTTCTCCTTCATCCGCCTGGCCCAGATCCGCCTGGCCGCGCGATACTTGGCTATCTCCTCGAAGAAATCGAGGTGAGCGTTGAAGAAGAACGAGAGCCGCGGGGCGAACCGGTCGACGTCGAGACCGGCCGCGATACCCGCCTCGACATAGGCGAACCCGTCGGCGAGCGTGAAGGCGAGCTCCTGGACCGCGGTCGATCCCGCCTCCCGAATGTGATATCCGCTTATGCTGATCGTATTCCACCGCGGCACGTGATCGGCGCAGAACGCGAGGATATCCGTGATTATGCGCAGCGACGGCTGCGGGGGGAAGATCCAGGATTTCTGGGCTATGTACTCTTTGAAGATATCGTTCTGGATCGTCCCTCCCATCGCCTCGAACGGCGTTCCCTTCTTCTCGCCGGCGCAGAGGTAGAACGCGAGCAGGATCGAGGCGGGGGCGTTGATCGTCATCGAGGTCGTGATCTCGCCGAGGTCTATCCCGTCGAACAGAATCTCCATGTCGCGCAGCGAGTCGATCGCAACGCCGCACCTGCCGACCTCGCCCTCCGAACGCTCGTGGTCCGAGTCGTACCCCATGATCGTGGGCATGTCGAAGGCGACCGAAAGGCCCGTCTGCCCGTGATCGAGCAGGTAGTGGTACCGCCCGTTCGTGTCGCGCGCCGTCCCGAACCCCGAGAACTGGCGCTGCGTCCAGGGCCGGCCCCGGTACATCGTCGGGTAGACCCCGCGGGTGAACGGATACTCCCCGGGGAAACCGAGATCTTCGCCGTAGTCGAGTCCCTCGACATCGTCCGGCCCGTAGAGAGGCCTCACCGGGAACCCGGAGACGGTCGTGAAATCCCCTTCCCTGCAACCGCACCGCTCGAGCGTCTCGTGATAGCGCCGTTTCGCCTCTTCGTAGCGTTTCCTGTCCATCGTCCGCCGTTCCTTTTGCAGTTTCCGTGTCAGCGTATCGTGACGAGCTCCTCGAGCTCCCGTACGACGCGGTAGGGCGATGCCTCTCCGCGATAGACCGCCTCCATGCGTCGCTCGAGGACCGCCCTCACGCTGGGGCTCTCGCGCAGCCGCCGTTCCATGCGGTCCATGATCGCGTTGCGCACCCGCGCGCGCAGGATGCGGCGCCGCATCTTCTCCATCAGTCCGCGCTCCTCGAGGTGCCGTCGGTGCTCGACCATCACCGCGACGAGATCTTCGATCCCCGTGTCCTCCCGGGCCGACGCGAGCACCACTCGCGGAACCCACGCGCCGTCGGGGACGTCCTTGAGGCGCAGGGTCTCCTCGAGCTCGGCGGCCGCGCCGACGGCCTGCTCGTGATCGGCCTTGTTCATGACGAAGACATCCCCGATCTCCATCAGGCCGGCCTTCATCGCCTGTATCCCGTCCCCGGATTCGGGGACGAGGACGACCACGACGGTGTGCGCCTTCTCCGCTATCTCCAGCTCGGACTGCCCCACGCCGACCGTCTCTATCAGCACGATGTCCTTGCCGAAGGCGTCGAGCAGATCGGCCGTCTCGTCGGTGCAGTTCGAGATCCCTCCGAGGCTCCCGCGGCTGGCGAGGCTCCTGACGAAGACCTCCGGATCGGCCGAGAGCGACTGCATCCGTATCCGGTCCCCGAGAAGCGCGCCGCCGGTGAAGGGGCTCGTCGGGTCGACGGCGATGATGCCGATGCGGTGCCCCCTGGCCCGCATCCTGCCGGTGACCCGGTGGACGAGGCTGCTCTTGCCCGCCCCCGGCGGGCCGGTGAACCCGATGCGCCAGGCGCCGCCCGTCCCGGGGAATATGGCGTCGAGGACGCGCTCGGCCTCATCGCCCCCGTCCTCGAGGACCGATATCAGGCGCGCGGCGGCGGCGACCTCGCCCCGGCCGAACCGTTCGAGCAGCGCGCCGATGTCGCCGCGGCGGTTCATTGTCAGTATTCGATTCCTTTCCTCATCGGGACGCCTGCGTTGTAGTGGTGCCGGACCTCCCTCATCTCGGTGACGGTGTCCGAGAGC
>JAQVGR010000180.1 GCA_028696635.1 Candidatus Krumholzibacteriia bacterium
TCTGACCGCGCTGGTCGTCTGGAACTTCCGCGTCGTCGGCTCGATGATGCGGCGCAGCCGGGATCGCGAGGCGGCGCTGCTCGGGCGCATGCTCTTCGTCCACCAGGCGGCGGTCCTCGTCAACTCGATGTTCATACCGGCCCTCTACGAGCACGTTTTCTGGATAGCCCTCGTGCTGCCGACGGTCGCGCGCTCGGCCTATCTCGACCGGCTGGGCGAAGGAGCCCCCGGAGGGATTGCGGCGGGAGGAGGCGCCGGCGGGACGGGAATGGCCGCCGCGCCGGCCATCCGGTAACACGACAGGTAGAATCCGTCCCCCAGCGGCAGATTGATGAAGCGGTACGAGGCGTCGAACCGCGGATCGAGGGTGATGTCGCGTTCCTGAGGCTTGATTCGCGACCGGTCCTCTCACCGCGCTCCCCGGTGGATCTGGATGTTCCCCAGCAGGATCAGATCGGGGCCGCGGTCGAGCACGTGCCGGCCGAGGCTCTTCAGGTGGCCCGGCTGCCGCGAGACGATCGTCCCGCCGCGGGCGATCGCGGGCTCGGTGAGGCCGAGGATGTCGACGATCGGCAGGCCGCTGTAATAGCCGATCGCGCCGGTCGAGCCGCAGGCGATCACGGTGCCGGCGGGCAGGACGGCTCCGAGCGTGCGGCCGACCTGCGCGAACGCGCCGACGATGACGCGTTCGCGCCGCAGGTTCCCGCGCGCCGCCGCTCCCGGGGCGGCGGCGAGCCCCGCGAATAGCGCCGTGAGCACCGCGGCAGTCGCGAGCCGGCGTCCCCGATGCGGGCAGCCGGCGCCGGCGAACGTTCCGGTGATGATCGCGGCGGCGGGTATCGTCGGCGCGAGCAGCCGGTAGAGCGGCATCCAGTCGCCTCCCGTCGCGGTCACCGCCGCCCAGTGGACGAGGATGAAGGCGAGCGGCACGGACAGAGCCCCCGGCCGCCTGCCGCAGGCGATCACCGCGGCGGCCGGCCCCCATGCGTGCCAGGCGGCGAACCCCGCCGTGTAGGCGATCCCGTTGCGGAGCATCAGCCCTGCCGGGCCCGTCTTCGCGTAGAAGGTGTTGGGGACGATCCCTCCGTAGTACGAAAGCTTCCAGGCGAGCCAGGGACCGGCCAGCGCCACGCCGACGAGCAGGCCCGCGCGGGCTACCGCGGCGGGGCGTTCGCCGCGCCGCAGCAGCAGCGCGGCGGCGAGGGGATAGAAGACCGCGCCGTCGGGGCGCGTCAGCGCGAGGAGGGCGAGCACGGCGAATACGGCCGCGGGGGGCCGGCTGGAGACGAGCAGAAGGATCGCGCAGGTGAGCAGGAAGGCGTACAGCGGGATCTCGGTCCCCGAGAGCGCCCATGCGGCCAGGGGGGTCGAGGCGCAGAGGATCGCCGCCGTCGAGAGCGCCGCCCGGCGGGGTCCCGGCCACGCGCCTCCTCCCGGTCCCCGTGCGCATGCGCCGGCGGCCGCTGCCGCCGCGGCGATCGTCCCCGCGGAGAAGAGAAGCGAGAGGGCCCGCGCGGTCTCGACGATCGGCAGGCCCGCGCGCGCCGCCGAGGAGAGGATCGCCACCCAGAGGAAGTTGGTGTACCCCTCGACGCGCTCCCCTTCGTTGAAGACGAGCCCCGCCCCGCGGGCCGCGTTGCGCGCGTACCTGAAGCCGATGTACGCGTCGTCGGGGATGTAGTGGAAGAGCAGCAGCGCCGCGGCGAAGCACGCGGCGCAGATCAGGATCGTGGTCGTGGTGCGCTCCGCGTCGGTCACGGAAGATCACCCCGGTGCGGCCGCCGGCGCCCGTCCGCCGGGCCGGAGGGCGCGGGAGCCGTCAGTTCTCGAGAAAGATCACGTTGCAGGTGATCGTCTTCTGTATGCCGGGGACGGCCTGGATCTTCCCGATCACGAATGCGCCGATCTCGTTGAACGAGGCGCCGTCGACGACGGCGATCATGTCGTACGGCCCGGAGACGGCATGCACCTCGGCGACGAAGCTCATCTTGCGCAGCTCGGCGAGAACCCTCTGGGAGGCGCCGGCGGCGAGATTGATCAGGACGAAGGCCCGTGCGCGCATGGCCTGTCTCTCCCCTTTCCCTCGTACGGTTCCTGTCTGTGTCGGACGGGGGGAGTATCTCAGGAAGTCAGGCCGGCGGTCAACACGAATCGGGGAAGCCCGGCGCCGGCGCGGGAGGAGCGGGACGGTTCGGGGATGACACGGCGGCGCGTTCCCGGTATGCTTGTCCGGCGCGCCGGGGAGTGCCGGCGCGCGGGGCGAAGGCTGGTGTGACGATGAACCGCAGGACCTTCGTGCTGATCCTCGTCGCGGCGCTGTGCCTGGCGAATCTGTCGCGGTGGGCGCTGAGAAGCCGCGTCGGCCGAGAACGGTTCTCCGCGGAGAGCGCGGCGCACTACCGGTATACGCGCATGGTCGCCGAGGGGATCATGGTCCCCTCGCTCGACCGCGACGCCCAGTGGCCCGAAGGTCTGCGCGTGTACCGCGAGACGTCGATAGGGATGGAGTACCTGTACGGTCTCGCCTACCGCGCGATACCGGCGCGCAGGCCGCCGCTCGAGGAGTTCGCGCGCTGGTTTTCCGCGGCGATCTTCACGCTCGCCTCGCTGCCGCTCGCCCTCCTCGCCGCCTCGCTCTGGCGCAGCCGCGGCGCCGGAGCGCTCGCCGCGGTCCTCTTCGCCGTGGCCCTTCCCGTGGCGAGCCGTTCGAACGGCTTCGAGCTGATCCGGGAGAACCTCACGATCCCCCTGATCGCGCTCAACGCCTGGCTGATCTGCCGGGCCTGCGCGGGAAGCAGGCAGAGCGGCCTTCGGACGGCCGTCCTCTCGGCGCCGGCGCTCTTTCTCGCGATGGCGACCTGGCAGGGCACGCAGTTCTATCTCGTGCCGCTCCTGATCCTGCTCGCGGCGAGGAGGATAGCGGGGGCCGGCGGGGCGGGGGAGCGCGCGGCGGGATGGGCGACGGTCGCCGCCGCAGCGGCCGCCGGCGCCGCGGTGCCGTTCCTGCGCGAGGGGAGGTTCCTGCTCTCCCCCGCGGCGGCCTGCGCGGCAGCCTGGACAGCCGCGGCCTGCGTCGAGCCTGCGCTTGGCCGCGCGGCCGCCGGCGCGGCCGACGGAGGAGGGGGTCGCCGGGGGATCATCCTGCGCGGCGGGGCCGCCGCCGCCGCCGCGGGGCTCGTTCTGCTGCCGTCAGCCCTGGTTCCCGATCATTTCGCCGCCTACTCGCACCTCTTCCGCCTCGTCATCGCCAAGCTCCGGCATGTCTACAAGCCGTCCGACCCGCGTCTGCTGCCGTTCGACGTGCGCTCGTTCTGGGTCGGGCCGTTCCATTCCCCCGACGCGCTCCATCTCTTCGTCTTCGCCCTGCCGCTGCTCGTCCTTCTGCCGGGACCGGCGGCGCGCCTCGCGCGGGCCGCGCGGGAAGGGGAGTTCGCCGCAGTCTTCATCCTTTCCTTCGCCGCCGTCTTCTTCATTCTGTTCCTCCTGATGATGAGGCTCCTGCCCTTCTTCGGCGTCTTCGCGATCGCCGTCGCCGCCGGGGCCGCCGCCCCGGCAGGCGAGGGCCGCGGCGGACGCAGCGCGGCGACGCGGCTGCTGCCCGCCGCCGCGGTGATCGCCGTGATGTCCCTTCAGGTCTTTTTCTGGGCCGGCCCCGGCGATATCTGGCGCGGCGCCGCCCGCGCGCTGCGGATACCGCAGCGGCGCTCCTTCGTCGTATATCCGGTCGCCCCCGATCCCGAGGGGGACATGCTACGCTGGATCCAGGGCCACACGGCCCCCGGCGATGTCGTCCTCTCGCTGCACTACCTCTCCCCGCAGATACTGACCTACACCGGCCGCCCGACGGTCCTCAACGATTTCTTCGAAGCCCCCCGGCTGCGCGGGAAGACGCACCGGTTCCTCCGGGCCCTCTACGCGAGCGAGCGGACCCTCCTCGAGTTCTGCCGCGAGACCGGGAGCTCCTGGCTCGTGCTGAGCGCCGCCGTCGGCTGCGATCCGACGAGGGACTCGCCGCTCTACCAGGCGGGACTCGGCAACATGCCCCCCGACTGCGCCGCGTACCGCCTGATGTTCGAGCCGGGGCGCCTCGATTCGTTCGATCTCGTCTACGAGAACGAGATGTACCGCATCTTCCGGGCGGGGGAGGCCCCCCGTTCGCGGCGGCTCCCGCGCAGCCCCCTGTTCTACGAGGCCGAGCTGCTGTGGCGCCTCGGGGGAGACATCGAGGGGTTCTACGATACCGTGATGCACATCTACGCGGTCACGGTCCGCGCCGCGGGGCTCGAGCGCACCGGTCGCGCCGCTGAGGCGGAAGGTGCGCTCGCCGGGACCCTGCGGACCTTCTATTTCCATCCGGCGTGGCGGCTTCTCGACCGTATCTACGCCCGCGGACGGCGCGTCGACGAGCGTCTCGCCCTTGCGCGCTTCGCCGCGGAATCCGATCCCTGGCGGGCCGAGATCCAGCTCGCGCTCGCCGAGAGCGCCGTGGCGCTCGGCGACGGTCGGACGGCGCTCGAGGCCCTGCGCAGGTGCGCCGGCCTGCCGATGGACGAGAGCGAGACGGCGCGCTTCCGCGAGCTCTCGGAGCGGTTCGATACGGAGGATCTGCTCAGGTAGGGGTTCAGAACCGGTAGCGGGCGGAGATCCTCGTCTGGCGCCCCAGGTCGTCCTCCGGATCGAATCCGAAGGCGATCGAGAGACGCGCGCCGGCGTAGCCGGCCGTCACGCCGAACCACGGGATCGTCCTGCCCTGGTTGACGGCGCGCGCATCCGCCCCCGCCTGCACGGAGAGGATATCGCGGGCGAGCGTCAGATCCCCGCCGAGCCTGACGCTGTGCAGCTCTCCCTCGCGCAGCACCAGGTCGGCCTCGACCGAGAGACGGCTGAGGATCCGTTCGGCGGAGCAGGCGAGCACGAGGGAGGGATCGATCTGCTCGTGC
>JAQVGR010000181.1 GCA_028696635.1 Candidatus Krumholzibacteriia bacterium
TCTCGTCGGGGCTGATCAGATCCTCGCGAGTTCCGGCGGGCCGGATGAGGCGGTCGTCCTGCGCCCGCCATGTGCGCTCGGGCCTGACGATAGCCGCGTCGACGGTGAACAGGTCGGCGATCGCTATCACGGCCAGCGCGGCCAGCGCCGGCCCCGCGCGCAGACGCCGGGCCGCGGCGAGGTACGCGACCGCCGCGGTGAGCGTCAGCACGAGAAGGGTGCGGACGAGATCCCCCGCGTATCCGTCGGCCGCCGCCTGCAGCCACTCCCCCCGCACGCGCCCCCGCGCGGCCCCGCCGCCGAGGACGCCGCTGCGCACCGCCTCCGAGCCGACGAGCGAGAGCACGAGCAGCGCGGCGCATCCGATGACGACCCACCGCAGGGTCCGCGGCCCGAGCAGACCGGGCCGGCCCTCGCCGGCGGCGCGCAGGAACCGCTCGAGCCCCATGGCGGCGAGGACCGTCACGGCGAGCTGCTGCACGATCAGTATCATCACCGGAACGCGGAACTTGTCGAACCACGGGAGGAACCTGAACAGCGGATCGTACAGGACGGGGAAGTGCCTGCCGAAGGCGATCAGCGTCGCGGCCAGGGCCGTTGCGACGAGGAACCAGCCATGTCTGCCCCTGACGGCGACCGCGCCGGCGATGGCGAACGCCGCGGCGGGGATTCCGAGATAGTTCGGATAGTCGGTGAACGGCATCGTCCCCCAGTACGTCGCCTTGCCGTATCCGAAGGCCCAGGGAAAGACGAAGGTGAGGATCTCCTTCGGATGCAGGCTCCACCCCGTCGCGTAGCCGTAGTCGAGGCCCCCACCCTCTCCCCCTCCCCTGATCGACCAGGCGGCGTACTGTCGGACCGGCAGGATCAGCACGGCGGCGATCCCCGTCGCGACGAGGAGCGACGCGGCGATCAGCCCCAGACCGGCCGCCGCCTCGCGCCGGCGTCCCTCCCTCGCCAGGGCGGCCGCCTCGAAGATCAGGAGCAGGCCGATCAGCAGGAAGGTGTAGTACGATATCTGGATGTGGCCCCGAAGGGTCTGCATGCCGAGGACGACGGCGAGCAGGGCGGCCGAGCGCACCCGCCTCCCGGCCCGGAAGACCCCGCGGGCGAAGAGCAGGGCGAGCGGCATCCAGGCTACGGCGCTCGCCTGCGAGCCGTGCCCGTTCGCGCCGGCCGCGACGAAATTCGGCATGATCATGAACAGCGCGCCGGCGAGGAGCGAGACGGACGGGCGCACGTCGTACGATCGCACCAGCAGATAGACCCCGATCCCGGCGAGCAGATAATGCACGAGGAGCCAGGTCATCTCGGGGAATCCGAGCCAGGTGTACAGGAGATGGGTGACGAACGAGACGGGGTAGACGTACGGCGTGTAGGCGAGGCTCCCGTAGCTCGGCATCCCGCAGAAGAGATAGGGGTTCCACAGCGGGTACACCCCCCGGTCGAGGTCCTCCCGGCCGACGGTCCGGAAGCTTAGCGGGGCCTTGGTGTCGGGGGCGACGAAGATGCGGTCCTGGAAGATCAGCTCGGGCACGAGGACGCACAGGACGGCGATCAGGAAGAGGACCACGACGAGTCCCCGCCTCCATCCCGTCATCGAATCGAATGCGCCGGCCGGATCGAACGGGGCGCGCGCCGGGTCCCTGCCTGCTGCCAATGACTCCTCCCGCGCCGGGGCGGCGTGGTAGCGTTACATCAATTCTAGCATCATCATATCCGCCTGCACAAGAACACAATCCCCGCCGCGCGCCCCGCCCCGCGCCACAGGGCGGCCAGCAGACGGCGCCGTCCGGTGAGCAGCAGCCCCGCGGCGAGCGCGGCGATCGCCGCGGCGTGCACCGGGGCCAGAAGGATCCGCCACCACAGCGGACGGTACCGGCGCATCAGGAGCGCCGTGCCGGCGAGCCGGCTCTCGAGCTTCAGCGGGGTCATCCCCCCTCCGCTGCTCGAGCTGACCTTGTGCCAGACCCGTGCGGCCGGTTCGTACCGTATCCTCCATCCGGCCCGCGAGGCCCGCAGGCAGAGATCGACGTCCTCGCAGTAGATCCGGTACGCCGGATCGAGGAGCCCGATCTGTTCGAAGACCTCGCGCCTGGCGAGCAGGGCGCAGCCGGTCACCCATCCGGTCTCCCCCGCCCCCGCCGCCCCCGGCCCCTCGAGGCGCCGGATGTCGCGGTGGCGGGGGACACCGGTCAGCGGATGGAAGTCCCCTCCGCCGTACCAGATCCTCCGCGGATCGTCGTGATAGTATATCCGGGGGCCGGCGATCCCCGTCGAGGGATCGCCGAACGCGCCGAGCAGCCGCTCCGCGAACTCCGGATCGACCTCGGTGTCGTTGTTGAGCAGCAGGACCGCAGAAGCGCCCCGCTCGAGCGCGCGCCGGATCCCGACGTTGTTCCCCCCGGCGAAGAGAAGGTTCTCTCCGTTCTCTATCAGCTCCGCCCAGGGATATCGCTCGCGGACCGTCGCCGCCGATCCGTCCGTCGAGCCGTTGTCGACGACGATCACCGAGAGCGGCGGCCGCTCGACGCGCGAGAGCGAATCGAGACACGGGCCGATCACGGCGGCGCCGTTCCAGTTGAGCACGATCACGGCGAGCGAATCGGTGCGCACGGCGGCTCCCTTCAGCCGTTCTCGGCGAGCAGGCCCTCGAGCGCGTCGGCCATCCGCGCCCAGGAGAACCGCTCCTTCTCGGCGGCGAACGACGGCGCCATCCTCCCGGCCCATCCCTCTTCGAAGAACCTGCGGACCGCCCGGGCGAGCGCCGCGGGATCGCCCGGGTCGACGACGAATCCGGTCCGTCCCTCGGCGACGACCTCCGGCAGCCCCCCCACGCGCGTGGCGATCATCGGCCGGTCGAAGGCGATCGCGATCTGCGCGATCCCGCTCTGCGTGGCGGAGAGGTATGGCAGCACGACGAGATCGGCCGCCGTGAAGAAGGGGGCGACCTCCTCGTTGCCTACGTACCGGTCGACGAAACGAACGCTCCCCTCCATGCCGAGATCGCGGACACGCTCCCGGTACGGGGCGTCGTCCTCGTAGAACTCGCCCACGACGAGCAGCCGCGCGCCGGTCGAGCGGGAGATCTCCGGCATCGCCTCCAGCAGGTGCATGAGACCCTTGTACGGCCTGATGTACCCGAAGAAGAGGAGCAGCGGCCCGTCCCCCTCGCCGATCGCCTCCCGCGCCGCCCCCCTCGTCCACTCGCCCGTTCGGAAGAAGTCGTAGATCGGGTGCGGGCGCACCGTGGCCGGCGCCCTGCGGCGGATCCGCCGCAGGTTGGCGAGATCCTCCTCTGACTGCACGATGAACGCGTGCGCCTGGGAGAAGGCGATCGCCGACAGGCACCGGTCGACGGGGGACGTCTCGTGGGGGACGACGTTGTGGCAGACGAAGACGATCCTCGTGCGGCTGAAGATCCTCAGGACGAGGCAGATTATGGTCAGCGCCGGGGCGAAGTACGGATGCCACCACTGCACGACGGTCGCGTCGGGGCGCATCCGCGCGATCGCCGCGCCGGTGCGGAGCCAGGTGAGGGGATTGATAGAATCGATCAGCCGGCGCGACTCGACGCGGAGCGCCGCCGGACTCTCGTCGTACTGCGTCCTGCCCGGGAAGAGGAATCCCGGGTAGAGCCGCGAGTAGTTCACCACGCTCACGCCGTGGCGCAGGGCGAGCTCCCGGGCGAGGCAGGTGTTGTAATGCGAGATCCCCCCCCGGTAGGGCCATGCGGGACCGACGAGGGCGATCCGCATCCGCCCAGCGCTGCCGTCGTTACTGGTCATCGACCTCGTACTCGCGATACGAGAAGGTCTGCTGCATCGTCGAGGACTGAAGCTCGGCGAGCAGCCCTATCGACCCGATCTGGATCGATATGACGATCATGATCAGGCCGAGCACCATCAGCGGCCTCACGTGAAGCCCCTCCCCCATGATCCACTGGACGAGGAAATAGAGGTTGATCAGACCGCCGCCGGCGAGGAACAGGAACGCGATCCGGCCGAAGAGGTGCAGCGGCGTGGTGGCGCGCCGGGTGATGAACATGACCGTCATCAGGTCGAACATCCCGTTGAGCAGCCGGCTCGCTCCGTACTTGCTCCTGCCGAAGCGCCGCTCCGAGTGCGAGACCCGCTGCTCGCCGATGCGGAATCCCTCCCAGCCGGCGAGCACCGGGATGAACCGGTGCAGCTCGCCGTAGACCCGGACCCGCTTGACGACATCGACGCGGTACGCCTTGAGCCCGCAGTTGAAATCGTGGAGCCTGATCCCGCTGGCGAGCGAGGTGACGGCGTTGAAGAGCTTCGACGGCCAGGTCTTCGTGATCGGGTCCTTGCGGTCCTGCTTCCACCCCGAGACGAGGTCGTACCCGTCGTCGAGCCGCGCGATGAGACCGGGGATCTCGTCGGGGTTGTCCTGCAGGTCGGCGTCGATCGTGACGACGACATCGCCGCGCGCCGCGCGGAACCCCTCGGACAGGGCGGGGGACTTGCCGTAGTTGCGGGAAAAGCCGATGATCTTCACGCGCCGATCGCCGGAGCGCAGCCGGCGGATGATCTCGAGCGACCCGTCGGTCGATCCGTCGTCGACGAAGATCAGCTCGTGCCGCGCGGCGGCGCCCTCGAGGACGGCGGTGAGCCTGCGGTAGAGCTCGTCGAGGCTCCGCTCCTCGTTGTAAAGGGGGATCACGACCGAAACGCAGTGTTTCTTCGCCTCTTCCAACGGGTCACCTCCCTGCGCCGTCACCGGGATGGTCCCGGTACCATTCGATCTCCCGCCGTATCCCGTCCTCGAGCCCAGTCCCCGGAGAGAACCCGAGCTCCCGGGCCGCCCGCCCCGTGTCGGCCCAGGTGTCGAGCACGTCTCCGCGGGCGCGCTCGCGCGTCCTCACGGGGAGCTAGGCGCCGGTTTCCCCGCGAATCGCATCGAGGACGTCGCGC
>JAQVGR010000182.1 GCA_028696635.1 Candidatus Krumholzibacteriia bacterium
GACGAAGCGGTTGTACTGGAGGGTTGTTCCGCCGATCGCCGCCAGCGTGACCATCGCCGATCCCATCATGATCGTCCCGCGCGTGTACCGTCCCGCGTGGTACTGGCCCCATCCGGGGAAGACGACCGACCGGATGATCTCCTCGGTTTCCGCGGTCCGTGCGCCTCCCGGCGCGAGGATGATGGCGGCCGCCAACAGCGCCGTGATACGTTTCATCTGATTCCTTTCTCGCCTGCCTGTCCGAACGTCCCGTATCACCCTCTACGCAGCGCCGGCAGAATTGTTGCGGCCGCCTTGAGGGGTAACGCATCCGGAACCGAAACAATAGCCGATTGACACTGATATGAAAAGCCCTTAGTTTTCTACCTGAGCTCCGGCAGCCCTGCCGGGGTCGCCGGGAGGCGCTGAGTGATCGAAGTCCGGAAACTCTCAAAGAATTTCGGCCCTGTCAGGGCGGTTCAGGATCTCAGCTTCACCGTGGAGCAGGGAGAGATCCTCGGATTACTCGGCCCCAACGGCGCGGGGAAAACCACGACGATGAAGATTCTTACCTGCTACCTCCCTCCCTCTTCTGGCTCCGCGACGGTCCTCGGGTACAACACCCTCCGCGACTCGATGGAAGTCCGCCGGCGTATCGGCTACCTCCCGGAGAAGAACCCTCTCTATTATGACATGAGGGTCGAGGGATACCTCTCGTTCGTAGCCCGTCTGAAGGGGGTCGATCCGGCAGGGATCGACGGAGCCGTGGGAAACGCTATCGATCGGTGCGGGCTCGACGAGGTGCGGCGTTTTACTATCGGCACCCTTTCGAAGGGGTACCAGCAGCGCGTGGGGATCGCGCAGGCGATCGTGAACGACCCGCGGTTGCTGATCCTCGACGAGCCGACGATAGGCCTCGATCCGCGTCAGATAGTCGACATCCGGAATCTGATACGCGAGCTCGGCAATGACCGGACCGTGATACTGAGCAGCCATATCCTTCCGGAGGTCAGCCAGGTTTGCGATCGTATCATCATCATCAACCGCGGTCGTCTCGTGGCCGTCGATTCGCCGGAGAACCTCCGCGACCGCCTGCGCCGTTCGTCGATGACGCGGGTACGTCTGCGCGACGCATCCGCCCGGGAAAGCGCGGAAAGCCTGATCGGCCGGATCGAGGGGGTCCTGATGACACGCGGGGAAGCCGGAGACGACGGTGGAGCCGTGCTCGTGGTCGAATCCGCCCCTGACCGCGATCTCCGCGAAGAGATCGCCCGCCGGATCGTCGGCGCCGGCCTGCCGCTGCTCGAGATCTACAGCGAGGAGCTCTCCCTCGAAGACATCTTCATCAGGCTGGTCACAGAGGAGGAGCATTGATGCGCGCGCTCATCGCGATATACCGGCGCGAGCTGGCGTACTATTTCCAGTCGATCACCGCGTACGTCGTCATCGCGATCTTTCTGCTGATCTCCGGGTATTTCTTCTTCAGCATCTTCCGGTATTACAACTACCTGTCGCTCCAGCACCTCCAGAGCGCCTCGCCGGCCGACGGGCTCAACCTCATAGATGGGGTCATGCGCCCGCTTCTCGGCAACATCAGCATCCTGATCCTGCTGCTCCTCCCCCTGCTGACGATGCGTCTGCTCGCCGAGGAGCGCAAGCAGGGCACCTTCGAACTCCTGCTTACCTACCCCGTATCGGACGCCGCCGCCGTGGGGGGCAAGTTTCTCGCAGCCCTGAGCGTCTACGCGGTCATGCTCGCCGGGACCCTCGCCTATCCCGTGATGCTGGCCGTGTTCGCCGATCCCGAGATCCCTCCGATCGCATCGGGGTATCTCGGGGTCTTCCTGATGGGAGCCTCGTTCATAGCAATGGGAACCTTCTTCTCCTCCCTGACGGGCAACCAGATAGTCGCGGGTGTATCGACCTTGGGAGCGGCGCTGTTCTTCCTCATCATCGGCTGGGCCGCGCCGTTCGTCGGGACCGGATTCGCCGCCGTGCTCGCGCAGATCTCTCTCCTGTACCATTTCGAGTCGTTCTCGAAGGGGGTCATCGACACGCAGGACGTGTCCTACTATGTCCTGCTCGCCGGATTCTTCCTCTTCATGACGGTGCGGTCGCTCGAATCGGCGAGGTGGCGCGGCTGATGAACTCTCGGGCGCCCAGGATTCTCGGGGCTGTCGGCCTCGCGCTGGTCACGGCGGGAGGCATCCTGTACGGCATCCTCTACACGAGGGGATGGACGGCCCTGCTTCCCCTGCTCGCCGGCCTCGCCATGACCGTGTGCGCTCTCGTCATTGCCTACCGTACGTCTGCGACCGAGGGAGCGAGGCGGTCGGCGCGGCATGGGCTGAGCGCCGGATTTTCGGTCATCGTTCTCGCCGCAATCCTCGTCTTCCTGCAGACGCTCGCGCACCGCCACAACGTGCGGGTCGATCTCACGAGGAACAGTCGCTTCTCCCTTGCCGCTCAGACGATCAAGGTCCTCGACGGACTCCGCATGGATGTCCGGATAACGGCGTTCTACAAGGAAACCACCCCAGAACGCACGGAGATGCAAGACCTGCTCTCCGAGCTTCAGAACCGCACGCCGCGGGTTGAATTCCTGTTCGTAGATCCTGACCAGGACCCAGTGACGGCCCGGCGCTTCGGAGCCGCGAGCGCCGGCCTCGTATTCGTCGAAGCGGGAAGTCTTCGCGAGGAGCTCGCTGACCCGAGCGAGGAGATGCTCACCAACGCGATCGCGAGAATCACCACCGGCAAGCGCAGGTCGGTCTGCTTCCTGACCGGGCACGGCGAAAAATCAATTGGAGACGCCGGAAGCCTCGGCCTGAGCGCACTCGGCGAGGCCCTCGAGCTGGAAAACTTCGAGGTCCGTGAACTGCTCGCCATCGGGGAGGAGTCGATACCTTCGGACTGCGACGTGATCGTGCTAGCCGGCCCAGAGCGCGACATAGTCATGCGCGAGCAGAACCTGCTGCTCGACTACCTGACCTCGGGAGGCCGCGCGCTGATGCTCCTCGATCCGATGACTGATCTCGCCAATATCGAGGGGGTCATCGCCGCGTTCGGCCTCGGCCTCGGCGACGACGTCCTCGTCGACCGCTACGGGAAGCTGCTCGCGGGCAACTTCCTGACGCCGGTGGTCAACCGGTACGGGACGCATCCGATCACCGAGGGATTCAGGCACTTTTCCTTCTTCCCCCAGGCCCGTTCGGTCGCCGTCCTCTCGCCGGCTCCGGCCGATGTCGCAGTGACCGTCATATGCAGCACCAACGAAGGCGCGTACGCGGAGACCGATCTCCCCAGGCTCCTCGAAGGCGAAACGCAGTACGAGCCATCAGCCGACGCGATGGGGCCGATCGACGTCGCGGCGGCCGCCGAGATGACGCTGTCGGGGAACGGAGATGCCGCGAGGCGATCGCGGATCGTCGTCTTCGGCGACAGCGATTTCGCGGGGAACTCCAACCTGCGCCTCTCGGGGAACCGGGACCTGATCCTCAACACGGTGAACTGGCTCGCCGAGGCCGAGGATCTGATCTCCATACGTCCGGCCAACGATCTTCTGCAGCCCGTTCTTCTCTCCGTGACGCAGGGCGGGTTCGTGTTCTGGATACCGGTCGTCGCGCTACCCGCCCTCGTCGCGGCGATCGGCGCGGCTGTGCTCGCGCGCAAGCGCCGCTCGGGCTGACCGGCGATGGCGGCGCAAAGAGAGGCCCCATGAGATCGAAGCCGCTCATCGCTCTCGTCGCGCTGCTCGTCGCGGTCGCCGGATATTTCTTCCTCGTCGAACAGCGCGGCCGGCGGCGGTCGGAGGAATCGCGGCGCTCGTCCAAACTGATGCTTCCCTACGGTCCCTCGGACGTGAACCGCGCATGGCTTCTCAATCCCTACGGCGAAACGATAGAGGTGGCGCGCAGCGGAGACGCATGGACGGTGCTCTGGCCGGTGACCGACGAGGGCGACTCGCCGGCGGTCGAGATGCTCCTTCGGCAAATCGTTCCCGGCCAGAAACTCGCCGAATATCCCGATGTCGAGCGGCTCTCCGACTACGGACTGGTCGCTCCGTATGCGACGGTCATACTGCAGAGCGAGCGGTACGGCCGAACCGACACGGTCCACATCGGCGACAAGGCGCCGACAAGTTACCGCGCGTACGCGCGTCTCGGCGGCTCGCGGACAGTCGTGCTCACCCGCGACCTCGCGCGCAACGTCACGCAGAAAACCCTCTTTCATCTGCGCGACAAGAACTTCATCCATCTCCCGCCCGAGACGGTCACCCGCCTGGCGGTCCGTTCGCCGGGCGCTCGCGTCGGGTTCGCGCGCTCGGGTTCCGAATGGATCCTCGGCGGCTCGACGCTCCGCGTCGATCGATCGCTTCTCGAGACGTATCTGCCCCACCTGACCGACGCGGTGGTATACGAGTTCGCCGCCGAGGATCCGGCGGACACCTCCCGCTTCGGGATCGGCGATCCCCCGCGCGAGCTGGTGCTGCACTCCCGGGACGGCGCCACGAGGATCTCCTTCGGCGCGCGAAACGGCGACTTTGTCCCCGTCCTGCGAGACGGCCGGAGAAAGGTCATGATGATCGAGTCGCGCTTTCTCGATCCGTTCAGCTGGGTACGCGACGATCTTGTCGTGATGAGCCTCTCGACGGCAATGCCGGGAGAGGTCGCAGCCCTCACGTGGGAATCCCCCGACACGACCCTCTCGCTCGAGCTTTCCGGGGATCGCTGGAGATCCATCGACCCCGCGGTCAGCGCCGTCGACGGCGAAGCGGTCAAGTACCTGCTGATGCTCCTGCGCTCGACGCGCTTCGAATCGCTCGTCGAGGATGGCGAAGAGGCGGCGGGGATCCTCGGAAGGTCCCCGGGCGTGCGTATCGTGCTCCTGGGGCGCGGCGGCGAGGGGCTCGAC
>JAQVGR010000183.1 GCA_028696635.1 Candidatus Krumholzibacteriia bacterium
GGCGAGCGCGCGGTGGTGATCCGCCAGAACGAGCGGTGCGGACTCATGCGCCGCCCGGTCGTCGCCCTGCTCTCGGGCAGCGGTCCGTCCGGCGAGCAGATCGATCTCGCCGAGGGCGCCGGCGACGGGGCGTCGTATCGCCGCTCGATCGTCGCCTCGGTGCGCGACGCGCGGTACGAGGTGCGCAAGGCGGACTGCTTCGTCATGAGGTAGGTCCCTGTCACGTTCGACCGTTCAGGGGCGGTCGTCCTGCTCCCGGAACCCGCCACGGGTGCGGTGGCCGTGGGGAGGGCGGCGGTCCCGCATCTGCTCGAACCGGCGGCGCATCTCTTCGAGGCGGCGTTCGAACTCGGCTCGTTGCTCCCCGGTCAGGATCGTCTTGATGCGGTCGTGCTGTTCGGCGAGCGTGCTGTCCATCGTCTCGCGCATCCCTTCGGCGAGCCGGCGCAGCTTCGGATCGGTTTCCTCGATGATCAGGTCGATGTCGCGGCGTTGATCGGCGGTGAGATCGAGGTCTTTCAGGGCCCGGTGCACGACGCGCGAATGCATCCCGGCCGGGGAGCGGCCCACGAACTCGTTGACCTGCCGGCGAAGCACCAACCCCGTCCCGAAGAATCCGACGGCGACGCCGCTGACGAACAGCAGCGACATCGCGATCCATATCCGCTTCTTTCCCTGCATTGTCAGCGTTCCTTTCCCTGCCCGTCGCGGCACGCCGCGGTCACACGAACGGCGAACCGATGATCATGCTCAGCGGCTCGTCGAGCGCCTTCATCGCGAGCTCCTCGTAGGGGATGAGCCCGCCTGCGAGCGTCCACGCGACGAGTATCGCCGCCGCGGCCGCCGCCGCGATGGAAATCCGCAACGCGAGTCTGCCCGCGCCGTTCGACCAGGCCGGCTCCGGTGTGGCCGCGGCGGCGCGCACGCGGGCCATCACCCCGGCCTGCCACAGATCGTCGGGGCGCGCTCCGCCGCCGGCCTTCCATCCGTCGGCAAGGAGCCGCTCGAGGCGCCCGCTATCGTTGTTTCTGCGTTTCATGATATCCTCCGGCGCGGCGGCGCATCAGGCGCCTGCCGCATCGCGCATCCGTTCTATCGCATCCCGAAGCCGCTTGCGCGCCCGGTGCGCCCTGACCTTCACGTTCACCGCCGTCAACCCCAGGATCTGGGCCGCCTCGGCGATCGGCCGCTCCTCGAGGTGCACAAGCTCTACGACCGCCCGGTCGGCGGGGGAGAGCCCCTCCAGTGCGCTCATCATGAGGTCCCTGGCGAGCCGCCTCGACTCGGCCGCCTCGAACGAGGAGGCCGAGTCGTCGGCGAGCGACTTCTCGAGCCACTCGCGGTGGTCCTCGGAGAGAGAGCTCATCGGGGCCTCCCGCGAGCGGTAGCGCTCGCGCCAGTAATCGAGGGCGGCGCGAACGGCGATCTTCGAGAGCCAGTGCTCGAAGGGGCTGCGCCCCTCGAACCGGCCGAGCGAGGTGAAGGCGCGCACGAAGACGTCCTGCGCGACCTCCCCGGCGTCATCGCGGGGAACACGCCTTCCGACGATGCGGAAGACGTGTTCCCGGTATCGCTCCACCAGCCGGCCGAACGCGTCTGTCTCTCCGCCCAGCACCCTGCCGATGATCTCCTCGTCGCTTTGCGCTGTCCGTTCATCGGTCATCACTGCTTCCATCGCGTCCGGTATTGCGCGGAGCGCGCACTGTTATCTGTAGTCGCAGTCGCCGTGACGGCGGGGATGCCGACCCTCTCCTCCCCGGCGTCCGTCGCGCAGGCCATCACCCCGGCGCTCGTCGCGGAGCTCCTCGCGCCGGCTTTCGCGCAGCGCATCGAGCTTCTGCATCTGCTCCTCGGTGAAGATCTTCGCCAGGCGGTCCCGGTGCTCTCCCCACTCGTCGCCGAGCCTACCATATCCGCGTCCGTCGCGCATCATATACATCCCGGCGCCGGGGCGGCGGCCTTCGCGGCCCATCCTGCCGAGTCCGGCGATCTGCTCGTCGGTGAGGCCGGTCTTCTCCTGAAGGGCCTCGAGGTCGGCGCGGTGCTTCTCGCGCATCGCTTCGCGCTGCTCGAAGTGCTTCTCGCGAACGGCATTGACGGCCGCGACCTGCTCGTCGCTCAGACCGAGGTCGATCTGCGCGTGCGCCAGGGCCTTCTCGGCGTGCTCCTTCCGGAGTTCGATCCGCAGCTCGCGCAGCTGCTCGATCTGCTTCTCGCTCAGGCCGAGCTCCTCCTTCCAGCGCTCGAGCCCGAATCCGTCCGCCGGGTTCATCATCCCCCGGCGCCCTTCACGGCCGGCGGCCGAGAGAGGTGAGTACAGAGAGAGAGATGTGATCCCGGTGAGGATCAGCAGGCCGCCGGCCAGAAGGACGAGCCCTTTCCCGTTTCTCGTTTTCATGGCGGAACCTCCGTTGCTGCGGTGTACGTTGCGGGGCGTTCATCTGCGCCCTCATGGTGACAGTCGCGCCGGAGCGGGAGGCGGTTACACGGACCCAGATTTCGGTTTCCACCGCCCGGCGCGGCGTATATAATCGCCCCCGAGCGCCATGAGGACCTCGAAGACACTGATATGGCTCTTCCTGCTCCCCTCGGCCGTGGTGATCGGCTGCGTCGTCTTCTACCCGTTCGTCTACAACCTCTATATCTCGACGACCAACATGGGGCTCTACACGATCCGCGACTACGCCTTCAAGGGTTTCGGCAACTACCGCGACATCTTCCTCGAGAAGGATCTCTGGTACTACCTCGGCAAGACGATCGTCTGGACCGTGGTGAACCTCTTTTTCCACATGGTGCTGGGGATCTCGATCGCGCTCCTGCTCAACCGCCCGATCGCCGGGCGGGGGATCTACCGCGCCCTGCTGATACTGCCGTGGGCGATGCCGCAGTACATCAGCGCGCTGACCTGGAAGGGGATGTTCAACTACCAGTACGGATCGGTGAACCTGATCCTGACCAGATGGCTCCACTTGCCGGCGATCGAGTGGTTCTCCAGCGAGACGTGGGCCTTCATCGCTCCGATCATCACCAACATCTGGCTCGGGTTCCCGTTCGTGATGGTCGTCACCCTCGGCGGGCTGCAGAGCATTCCGCGCGACCTCTACGAGGCGGCCGAGATCGACGGCGCCTCGCCGTGGCGCAAGTTCTGGAACATCACCCTCCCGATGCTCCGCCCCGTGCTCACGCCGGCGATCATCCTCGGGACGATCTGGACCTTCAACAACCTCAACGTGATCTGGCTCGTCACCGAGCGGGGGCTCCCGGCCGACAAGTCTCACATCCTCGTCACCTACGTCTACAAGGCGGCGTTCACCTACTACCGGTACGGGTACGCGGCTGCGTTCAGCGTCTTCATATTCCTGCTGCTGCTCGGCTTCGTGCTCGTCTACATCAGGCAGACGAGGGCCCTGGAGGGGGTGCGATGAAACGGCGAGGCGCGGCCGCGAGGACGGCCGGACGGATCCTGCTCTATCTCCTGCTCACGGCGATCACGATCGTGACGGTCTACCCGATCGTGCAGATCTTCGGGATCTCGCTCCGCCCGGCGAACGAGCTCTACTCGACGTCGCTGCGGATCATCCCCGAGGGGGCGAGCTTCGATTCGTACCGGAAGGTCCTCTTCGAGAAGGACTTTTTCGTCTGGCTGCGCAACTCGGCGATCGTCGCCCTGGCCGTCTCGGTCTTCGGGGTCACCTTCGCCTCGACCTCGGGGTACGCCTTCTCGCGGTTCCGCTTCCGCGGGAAGAAGACGGGGATGATCGTGATCCTCGTCACGCAGATGTTCCCCGCCACGATGCTCCTGCTCCCGCTCTACGTGATCATGAGCGCGCTGCATCTTGTCGACACGCTGCTGGGGATCATCATCGCCTACACGGCCACGGCCCTGCCGTTCTGCATCTGGACGATGAAGGGGTACTACGACACGATCCCCGTCGACCTCGAGGAGGCGGCGATGATAGACGGGACGACGCGGGTCGGCGCCTTCGTGCGCGTCACCCTGCCGCTCTCCGCGCCGGCGCTGGTGATTACGGCGCTGTTCAGCTTCATGGCCGGCTGGAGCGAGTTCATCGTGGCGCGGGTGATCATCAACCAGCAGAAGCTCTACACCCTCCCGCTCGGCCTCGAGTCGCTCAGCTCGACCTTCCAGACCGAGTGGGCGAACTACGCGGCCGGCTCGATCATCGTCTGCATCCCCGTGGTCGCGCTGTTCCTGTTGCTGAGCCGATTCCTCATCTCGGGGCTCACCCTCGGGGGCGTGAAGGGATGACGGAGCGGCGCTCGCTGAGGAACGTCTGGCTTCTCGGCCTGGTGAGCCTCTTCACCGATTTCTCCAGCCAGATGATCTTTCCGCTGCTGCCGCTGTTTCTGACCTCGGTGCTCGGCGCCGGGGCGGCAGTGGTCGGGACGGTCGAGGGGGGAGCAGAGGCGGTCGCCTCGATCCTCAAGGCGGTCAGCGGGAGCTGGTCGGACCGGATCAGGCGGCGCAAGCCGTTCGTCGTCGCCGGGTACGGACTCTCTGCGGCGGTCAAGCCGCTCTTCGCCGTCGCCGGATCGTGGTGGCAGGTGCTGGCGATACGGCTCGCCGAGCGAACGGGGAAGGGGATCCGCAACGCCCCGCGCGACGCGCTGGTCGCCGAGTCGGCCGACGAGGCGGTGCAGGGGACGGCGTTCGGGATTCATCGCGCGATGGACGGGATCGGATCGATCCTCGGCGCGCTGGCCGCGTTCCTTTTCCTGCCGGGGTTGGGGTACCGGAGACTCTTTCTCGCCGCGGCGATCCCCGGCGCGATTGCCGTGCTCGCCACGCTTCTCATCCGGGAGCGCCGGCAGTCGCGGCACGAGACGGATGAGGGGGTCGGGGCGAAGATCGGATTCCGCGGCCTGCCGGGAAA
>JAQVGR010000184.1 GCA_028696635.1 Candidatus Krumholzibacteriia bacterium
GAGCTCTATCCCCTCGACCCCCCTGGCCCGCGCCTCGCGCAGCTCGACCCGCGCCCCCCTGATGAACTCCTCTCCGAAGGTCGCATACCGTCCGCTGAGCGGGCAGAGCAGCCCGATGGCGTCGGTGGCCCGCAGCGCAGCCACCCCGACGTCGGCCGGGCGAGCGGAGGCCTGCGGCGGCGCGGGGGCGTGCTCCTCGATGGACCCGAGACGTTCGCGGATCCGGCCGGCCGCCGCCGTGTCTCCCCGCGCTTCGACGATTGCGAGCGAACCGAGGAGGATGAGATCGACTCCGGGGGCGCCGGGATGAGCGACGGCAATCGCCTCGAGATCGCGCTCGGAGAGGAGCGGTACGATCTCGGAGAGGCGCTCCCGCGACGGAGCGCCGAGCTCCTCCCCGGGCCGGGATTCGAGCAGACCGAGGAGACGGTCGGCGGCCTGGGCGAAACGACCCTTGGCGACGTCCACTTCTATGAGCACCCGGAGGGCGCCGTTCCTGATCGAGTCGTCCGCGGCCTCGGCGAGAGGCCCGACGATCTCGGCGGCTTCCTCGTGAAAGCCCAGGCGGAAGGACGCGTCCCCCGTCAGCAGCCTGACGGGCGCTTCCTCGGGGCTGCCGGGATGCCTGTCGATGAACCGCCTGCCGTCACGCCGCACACCCCTCAGATCGCCCTCAGCCGCCTCGCGGCGCACCGCGTCGGCTTCGGCGGCCCGCGCCTGCTCCGGCGAGAGGGCGAGGTCCGTACGGGGCGCCTGAGACGCGCAGGAGACGGCGAGCAGCAGCGCCGCGGCGATCCAGAGTCTCGAGTCCGCCTTGTGCATGCGTCCGGGCATCTCTCGTCCTCATCCGTTCCGTTCGGGGAGCTCGAAGACCCCCGCGCCGATATACGAGCTGGCGAGCCTGTGATACGCCCTCGCCTGCTCGATCAGACCCTGTGCGGTCCGGTCGTCGACCGGACGCCGCACGGCCCCCGGCACGCCCGCCACGAGGGAGCGCGGCGGAACCACGGTCCCTTCGAGGACGACGCAGCCGGCCGCCACGATGCTTCCCGCGCCGATCAGCGCGCCGTCGAGCACCACGGCGCCCATCCCGATCAGCGAGCCGTCCTCGACGGTGCACGAGTGCAGGACTGCGCCGTGCCCGACGGTGACGTGGTCGCCGATCACCAGATCGGGCCCCCCCGTCGTGCAGTGGCAGACGCAGCGGTCCTGGACGTTGGAGTACCGGCCGATCACGATCCGCCAGCAGTCGCCGCGCAGCACCGCTCCGTGCCAGACGCTCGCGCCGTTGTGTATCACCACGTCGCCTATCACGTCGGCGGACGGGGCGATATAGACGTCGGCGCCGATGGAGGGCTCGCTTCCCTGAAAGGCCTCTATCACCGGTCGCTCCCCTCTTCCTCTGGGCCGGGCTCGTCGGTGTCGATCTCCTCGAGCCCCGCCTTCCGGCCGTCGTCCTCGACGACCCGGAGATTGCGCTTGCAGCGTTCGAACAGATCCTCGTCGATGAACACCGGCGCCCCGGCGCGCAGGGCCAGCGCGATCGAATCGCTGGGGCGGGCGTCGAGATAGAACAGATCCTCGTCCCTGCGCAGGACGATCCGGGCGAAGTAGGTGTCGTCCTGCAGCCCCGTGATCTCGATGGAGCCGACCCGGGCGCCGAGCTCCTCCACGATGAGTTTCATCAGATCATGGGTCATGGGGCGCTCGAACGTCCTGCCGGCGAGCACGGTGAGGATGGCCTGCGCCTCGGCGTTCCCGATCCAGATCGGGACGATCTCCTCTCCTTCGTCGGACCTGATCAGCACGACGGGGAAATCGCGCTCCCTGTCGAACGCGACGCCGCTGACGTGTACCTGCTTCAGTCCCATCGCCTGTCAGATGTCTCCGCCGTCGCGCATCCGCTCCTGCATCTGCTCGATGCTTTCGAACTTCGGATGCGGCGTGTTGAGGTTGTCGATCATCCATTGCGCCGACTCCACGACATCGGCTTCCGGGTATTTCTTGATCAGCTCCTCGAAGGTGCGCCGCGCCTGGGCGAGATCCTGCAGCTCCTCGGCGTACACGAATCCTATCATGAACAGCGCCTGCGACGCGTACTGGTGATCGGGGTAGTGGTTGACGATGTTCCGGTAGTACTGGATCCGCGCGTACGGCGTCTCCTCCTCCTGCGCCATCTCCCACAGCTGCTCGGGGGAACGCATCGTCTCGAGGATCTCCTCGCGGACGAAGTTCACCGGCTTGTGCCGATCCTTCAGGGCGGCGAGCTCGCGCTCCACGGCCGTCCTGGCCTTCTCGCCCTTGAGATGCTCGACGATCTCCGCGCGCACCTCGGAGAGCGGCTTCGGGCTCTCGGGTTTCTTGTCGTTGATCCGCACGAGCGAATAGCCGAACTTCGTAACTATCACATCGCTGATCTCGCCGGCCTCCAGGTGCGCGATCTGGTCGAAGAACTCCTTCGACTCCCCGTAGAACTTCACGTAGCCGCCGGGATTGAAGTAACCGAGATTGCCCCCCGTGGCGGCCGTCGTCTCGTCCTCGCTCTCTCTTCCGGCGATATCGTTGAACTTCTCGCCGGCATCGATCCGGCGCTTCCACCCGGCGACCTTCAGGCTGTCCTTCGAGAACAGGTGCTGCGCCTTCATGATCGCCCGGTTGAGAAACTCTTCCCAGTGCTCGTTGTAGTACTGCTCGATCTCCTTCTCGGTCACGTCGACCTTCTGCCTGATCTCGCGGTCGTAGTACGCGGTGATCAGCACGTTCTTCTCGGCCTGGCGCAGCTGTTCCTTGACCTCGTCGTCATACCGAAGATCGGTTTCCCGGGCGGCGAGATACAGCAGCTCCTCGTCGATGACGGTGTCGACGTAGCGGGCCCGCCCCTCGCGCCCCGTGTAGCGCGAACGGAACTGCGGCCCAATCTTCTCGATGCGGTCGTCGATCTCCTTTTGCGTTATCTTGACGTCGCCGACCCTGGCGGCGAGCCCCGCATTGACCTCGAGCTTCTCCTTCTCCCCTCCTCCGCAGCCTGCCAGCAGCAGCGCAGCCGTCGCCGCCCCGACGGCGGCCCGGACAATCCTCGATGACATCGGTTCCTCCTTCGTTTGCAGGTCGGTCTTCAGAGATCTTCCGTATTCCCTGTGTCCCGCAGGCGGTCGAGCAAATCCCGCACCCGCTCGCTCTCCCCCTTGCGGCACACGAGCACGCACCCGCCGTCGACGGCCACGATGATGTCGTCGATGCCGACGGCGGCGGTCAGCCCGCCCGGATTGTAGATGATGTTCCCGCGCGCGTCGATCGTCTCCATCCGGCCCGCGCAGACGTTTCCCTGTTCGTCGGGCGGCAGCAGGCCGGCGAGCGCGTCCCATGAGCCGACGTCGCTCCAGCCGAACCGGGCGGGCACGACGACGACCTCCTCGGCCTTCTCGAGGATCCCGTAATCGACCGACACGGACGGCATCTTCCGGTATTCCGACGCGGCCGACCCGGCATCCCCCGCCGAGAGGGCCCCGGCGATACGCCGCAGCGGCTCCGATCCCGCGGGCAGGTGCCGGTCCCAGGCCGAGAGAAAGACCGACGGACGCCACAGGAATATGCCGCTGTTCCAGAAGAAGCGGCCGGTCTCGATGTACCTCGCGGCTTTCTCGCGGTCGGGCTTCTCGTGAAACCGGACGACGCGGCGCGCGACCGCGCCTTCCCCGAAGGGCTCTCCCGCCTCGATGTACCCGTACCCGGTCGCGGGATATCGCGGCCGGACGCCGAAGGTGACGAGCACGCCGGAGGCGGCCGCCTCGGCGGCGGTCCCGACGTCCGAGGCGAAGGAGTCGTCGCCGTCGATGAGATGATCGGCGGGACAGCACAGGAGCGGGTCGTCGCTCCCCCGGGCGCGAACCATCGCGCAGGCGACGGCCAGCGACGGGGCGGTGCTGCGCCCCTCCGGCTCGGCGAAGATGTTGCCCGGGTCGATATCGGGGAGCTCGCGCCTGACCAGATCGAGCTGCTCCCGGACGGTGAGGACGATGATCCGGTCCTTCGGGACGAGCCGGCCGAGCCGCCGCCGCGTGACGGCGAGCATGCTGCCGCCGCCGGTCAGATCGAGGAACTGCTTCGGCCGCGCGGCCCTGCTCGCCGGCCAGAAGCGCCTGCCCGTTCCGCCTGCAAGTATCGCCGCGTACACGAGGCTCCTTTCCGTCCGGCGCCGCGGCCGAGCCGCCCCGGGCGGCGGTCCGCGGAAGCCGTCACGCGAGGCCGCCGACGTCGATATGCTCGGCGAGAGCCTCGGCGAAAGCGCGCCGTATCATGTCGAGCGACCCGGCGTCGTCCGCCTCGAACCTCATGACGAGCACCGGCTGGGTATTGGATGCGCGCAGCAGCCCCCACCCCTTCTCGAAAATGACCCGCGCGCCGTCGACGTCGATCACCTCGTTGGTCGGCCTGAACCGTTCCGCGACCGCGCGGACCACCTCGAACTTCCGCTCATCCTCGCACGGGACCCTGATCTCCGGAGTGCTCTCGTATCTGGGAAGGTCGTCGAGCATCGCGCTCAGCGGCTCCGGGCTCCGGGCGACGATCTCGAGCAGCCGGCAAGCCGCGTAGAGGGCGTCGTCGAAGCCGAAATACCGGTCGGCGAAGAACTGGTGGCCGCTCATCTCGCCGCCGAGCAGGGCCCCTTCGTCGCGCATCTTCTTCTTGATCAGCGAGTGGCCCGTCTTCCACATGATCGGCCGCCCCCCGTGGCGCACGATGTCCTCGGGGAGGGCGCGCGAGCATTTGACCTCGAACACCACGGCCGCTCCGGGATGCAGGGCGAGGACGCTGCGGGCGAAGAGCGCCAGAAGCGTGTCGCCCCAGAGGATCTCGCCGCGGTCGTTGACGACCCC
>JAQVGR010000185.1 GCA_028696635.1 Candidatus Krumholzibacteriia bacterium
CGTCGACATACTCGCTGTAGCCGTGGTCGTTGATGAGGATCCGGTACTCGACCGCCGCGAGGGCGTAATCCTCGCTCATACGGTAGCACTCCGCCACCCTGAACTGCGCGTAGTCGCCGCGCTCGTCGCCGGCGAAGACGGCGAGGAAATCCTTGTACTCGACGGCGGCCGCTGCGTACCTGCCCCGCGCGAACAGGTCGTCGGCGATGCCGATCTTCTCGCCGGGCATCGCGACCCTGCGCGCCGTGTACGGCCCCCCGCACGAGGCGAGCGGGAGCAGTACGGCGAGCGCCGCGGCGAACGCCCTGATCCTCCTATTCGGTGCGTTTCGCTTCAAGACGCTCGATCCTTTCCTTGGCGCGCTCGACGAGCCGGCCGCTCGAACCGAGGTTGAGATGCACGACTTCCCGGTAATAGCGGAGCGCCCGTTCGATATCCAGGTCGGCCTCGGCGATCTCTCCGAGCAGGAAATTGGATTTTTCCCTGACGAGCGGATTGTCTCCCCCGGCGACGAGCTGCTCGAGTATCCGGCGCGCTTCGTCGCGGTCGCCCCCCGTGATCATCTCCTCTCCCGATTCGAGAAGGAGGGTTTCGAGCCGGTAGGTCGCCGTCGAGCCAAGCCGAGATTTCGGATACCGCTCCCGGAACTCCGTATAGAGCTCGATCGCCCGCAGGGTCTCGCCCGTGCCCTCGTACGCTGCGCCCAGGTCGAGCATCACGGAGGCGGTCCCCGCCGTATCGGGATGGCTGGCGAGATATCTGCCGAGATACTTTATCGCTCCGTCGAAATCCCCCCGCTCGAGCAGGAGCGTGCCGGCCACCGCATCGTACTGGCCGAAATCGATCTCCGCCCGGTACCCGATCGCCAGCAGGATGAACCGCTGCCCGCGCGCCGCGAGGCCTTCACCGAAGCTCGAGAGCGCTTCCGCGCGGAGTTCCTGGGCGATCCGTGGGGCCCAGGTGGAATCGATGCTGTACGCCTCGGCGAAACAGTCGGAGGCGTCGGCTTCGTTGCCCAGGCGCAGCATCGCTTTGCCCGTGACGAAGAGGAGCTCGGGGGTGCGTTCGCCGCCGCGCCTGAAGTGATGCCGGGCGATGAAGACCGCCTCGCGATAGTTCCCCTTCGCGTATTCCTCCTCGGTCTTCTCGAGGACGCTCTGCCTCTCGCACGATGACGCCGCGGCCAGCGCCGCCAGCAGGCACACGAAGACGAACCATCTCTTTGCGGACCGGTTGATTCTCATCGGTCTCACGCGTCAGTTATTGTCCTGATTGGCGAAGAACAGATACACCAGGCCGACCACGATTCCGCCCACGACGACGGGTTCGATGATCCTGCTCCAGCTCACTTCGTTTCGAGGCGGGCGCGTGAAATCATGCTGAGGGTCTTCCACACGGTCGAGTAACGAATAGGCGATCCTGTCCTCGTACTTCTTCTGTGTGTCTCCCACCCAGACGATCTCGCCTGGACCGCTCTCGACGAGCTTGGCGAAGATCCCTATCGTGGCGAGCCGCTCGACTTCCTTCGCGCCGATCCAGTAGCTCCTGCCGATGCCGGGGTACTTCAGATTGAATCCGATGATCTGATAGGAAAGCTCGAATCCGGGCCTCTGAGCGGCGTCCGACTCGGGCGCCTTGACCGAGACCCGCATCCCCGCGTCGGTCATCCTCGTGATGAGGACGTTCTCGAAGATCTTGTCTATCCCGGCGCCGATCCCCTTCTCCTTCGTCAGCAGGATCAGGGTTCCCTGCGCGATAGAAGGCATGTTGTCCATGAGCTCGTCGACCGCCTCTGCGGCGATCCGCTCGAGCACCCCGTAATTGGTGACGATCGCCTCGCCGGCTCCCTGCGGAGAGCTCGTCGCGGGGAAGGTCGCCAGCAGGACCGTCAGGCACAGCAGCGCGCCCGTTCTGCCCATCAATCGTTTATCCCTCAGAAAACTCACTGCCTACCTCCGCTGCGCGTGGGCGGATGCCCGTCATGACCCGGGGCGGCATGGACAATTTCCGTGCAACTCTGATTATATTCGTCGGCTGCAGCGGCGTTGTCAAATGAAAATTCAGCCGGTTACCGCGAAAAGGTCGAGCGCCTCGCTCCCTTCGACCCGCGCGACGACGCGCACGCCGGGGCCTGGCGCGGTGCCGCGGACCCAGGTGACGCCGTCGATATCGGGGGCCTGCCCGTACCACCGCCCTTCAGCACGGAACCCCTCTGCCGGGGACTCGTCCGGCCCGACGAGGCGGTCGATCATCACCTCCATCGACCGGCCCCGCATCCCCGCGAGAAGCTCCTCGGCCAGATCGATCTGCAGCGAGGAGAGCTCCTCGAGGCGCCTGCGCGTGGTCTCCTCGGAGGGCCTGCCCCGAAGGCGGGCGGCGGGAGTGCCGCGCTCAGGGGACCATCGGAAGATCCCGACATGGTCGATCCGGCTGCGTTCGATGAAGTCGACGAGCGTGCGGAAATCATCCTCCGTCTCGCCGGGGAACCCCGTCATGACGGTAGTGCGCAGCACGAGCCCGTCGACGGCCGAACGGAGCTCGCCCACGAGCCGCTCGATCGCCGCTCCCCGGTATCCCCGCCCCATGCGCCCGAGCACCCGGTCGGAGACATGCTGGATGGGGATGTCCAGGTACGGAAGCAGCTTCGTGCGGCGGATCGCCGCGGCGAGCCGGCCGGGATCGACCCGCGCCGGATGAAGGTACATCAAGCGGATCCATTCTATTCCCTCGATCGCCGAGAGGGTGTCCATCAGCGGATAGAGGGCCCCATCCTCCCCGTGATCGCGCCGCCACGAGGTCGTGTCCTGAGCAACCAGCACGAGCTCGCGCACGCCGGCTGCCGCCAGCGCCCCCGCTTCGACTGCGATCCCGGCCTGCGGCCTGCTCGTCAGCGGTCCCCGAATAGACGGGATCGTGCAGTAACTGCAGCGGTTCGAGCACCCTTCGGCGATCTTGAGGTAGGCGATGTGCGACGGGGTGAACAGGGCCCTGCGCCCGGCGCCTCCGGGCCCGAAGACCGGAGGGCGGCCCGAGATCTCCCCAGCGGCCTCGGGAAGACGATCCATCGAGGCGACATCGAGAAAGATGTCGACCTCCGGGAGCAACCGCTCCAGGCGGCGCCCTTCGCGCGAGACCAGACAGCCGACGACGGCGAGCAGCTGGGCCTCGTCCTTCGCTGCGGCGACCTCGAGAACCTGCTCTATCGATTCCTCCTCGGCGGCCGTGATGAAGGCGCAGGTCGTCACGACGAGCAGATCGGCGTCGCGGGGATCGCGCGAGCGCCGCCAGCCGGCATCCTCGAGGCGGGCCGCCGCGACCTCGGCGTCGACGAGATTCTTGGGGCATCCCAGATTGTAGAAGAAGTAGGTCGGGGTTCCCGGAACGTCACAGGCTCTCTTCATACTCTTCACGGCTGATCAGAACCTCGCGCGCCTTGCTCCCCTCGAACGGCCCGACGACGCCGGCCTGCTCGAGCATGTCTATCAGACGGGCGGCGCGGGCGTACCCGACCCTGAGACGGCGCTGTACGAGGGAGATCGAGCCCTGCTGGTGGATGATCACCAGCTCCTTCGCCTGCTGGAAGAGGTCGTCGTCTATATCGAGATCCTCCCCGCCCGCCCCCGAGGCGTCCTCGGAGAGATCGATCCCGTCCCTGTCGGCGTAGAAGCCGCGCCAGTACGAGGCGACGTTCTCCGCCTCGCGTTCGGAGATATAGGCGCCCTGGAGCCTCAGGGGAGTCGGCAGGTTCTTGGGCAGGTAGAGCATGTCCCCGTTTCCGAGCAGCGTCTCGGCGCCGTTGACGTCGAGGATCGTCCGCGAATCGGTCTTCGACGTCACCTGGAAGGCGATCCGCGTGGGGAAGTTCGCCTTGATCAGCCCGGTGACGACGTCGACCGATGGACGCTGAGTCGCGAAGACGAGATGTATCCCCACGGCACGCGCCATCTGCGACAGGCGCGTGATCGGCGGGTAGATCTCGTTGCCGAGAGAAACCATCAGGTCGGCGAGCTCGTCGATGACCGTCACGTAATAGGGGAGCTTCGAGAGCTGCTCCCCCGTCTCGGGGTGGATGAGCCCTCCCGCCCCTATCTTCCTGTTGAAGCCCGAGATGTTCTTCACCCCGAACTGCGCGAGCAGGCGGTAGCGGCGGTCCATCTCCATGGTGAGCCAGCCCAGCACCTTCAGCGTCGGCCGCGCCTCGGTGATGACCGGATGGAGCAGGTGCGGGATGTCGTTGTACGCTATCAGCTCGAGCCTTTTCGGATCGACCAGGATGAACCGGCAGGTCGCCGGCGTATGCGTGAACAGCAGCGAACAGATGATGGAGTTGATGCAGACGCTCTTGCCGCTCCCCGTCGCCCCCGCGATCAGCAGGTGCGGCATGTCGGCGATATCGGCGAAGAGCGGCTCGCCCGTCACCGTCTTGCCGAGCGCCACGGTGAGCCCGTCCCCCCCCGCGGGGAAATGCTCCATCATCTCCTTGAGCAGGACGAATTTCGGCTCGGGATTGGGGACCTCGATGCCGACGGCGCTTTTTCCCGGGATCGGCGCCTGTATCCGGAGCGAGCGCGCGGCGAGCGCCAGGGAGAGGTCGTCGGCGCGGCTCGCGATCTGGCTCACCCGGACGCCGGGAGCGGGCACCAGCTCGAAGGTCGTGACGACCGGCCCCGGGAGTACCTTCGTCACCTTCCCCTTGAGCCCGTAGTCGAGCAGTTTCTCCTCGATCAGCTCGGAGCGCGAGATCAGCTCGTCGCGGCTGAACGAGACCGACTCCTCGTCGTAGTCGTCGAGCAGCGACAGATCGGGAAGGGGCGCGTCGTCGGCGGGGGTCGTCGAGGCGCCGGCCCGTCCCGTAGATCGGAAGAGCACA
>JAQVGR010000186.1 GCA_028696635.1 Candidatus Krumholzibacteriia bacterium
GTTATAACCTGTTCGACATACCGGGATGAGGCAACATGGAGGTTGAACGATGAACGGCATCATGAAGATCCGCAGTGCGCCGGTCCTCTCGATAATGGCGCTCGTGTTCGTCGCCGGGCTCGCGGCGGGAGGGCTGTTCGCCCCGATGGCCGGGAGGGCGGGCACGCCGGCCCCGGCTGCGCCCGCGCCCGCCCCCGCAGCGGCCGCGCAGGAAGAGTCCCTCCCCGACGTGATAGAGCGGGCAAGCCCCTCGGTCGTCTACATCACGTCGAAGAAAGTGGTGAAGATGCGCGTCGACCCGTTCTTCAGACGCTTCTTCAACATGCCGGGCGAGCGGGTGCAGAACAGCCTCGGCTCGGGGGTCATCGTGAGCGACGAGGGGTACGTGCTGACCAACAACCATCTCGTCGGCGGGGCGAGCGACATACGGATACACCTCGTCGACGGGCGGGAGTTCGACGCCGAGATCGTCGGGACCGACCCGAACAGCGACGTCGCCCTGATCAACGAGAGGGGCGAGCTGATCGGGATCAACACGGCGATCGCCTCGCAGAGCGGCGGGAGCGAGGGGATCGGCTTCGCCATTCCGATCGATTTCGCCCGCTCGATCATGAACAGCCTGATCACCACAGGCACGGTGGTGCGCGGGTACGTCGGGGTCGTGCCGCAGCCGGTCAACGCCGACATGGTCGACCTGATGAACCTGCCCGACAGCAAGGGGACGCTGATCGCCACCGTCGAGGAGGACAGTCCGGCCGAGAAGGCGGGGATCGAGCGCGGGGACGTGATCGTCGAGTTCAACGGGAAGAAGGTCGAGTCGACAGAGCAGTTCCGGCTGTACGCGGCCGAGGCCCCTCCCGGAACGAAGGTCCCCGTGACCCTGATCAGGGACGGGAAGCGCAAAGAGCTGACCGTCACGATGGGCGAGCGGCCCGACGAACAGGCCGCCGCCGAGCCGCAGGCCGAGGATATCTCGCCGCTCTTCCTCGGCGTGGGTCTCCAGACCCTCACCGGCGAGATCCGCGAGCAGCTCGAGATCCCCGAGGACGTCGAGGGAGTGATCGTCACCGACGTGCAGCAGGAGACCCCCGCCGGCGATGCGGGCCTCCGCCGCGGGGACGTTATCGTCGAGCTCAACCACACGGCGATCAAGGACCTCGGCGATCTCAGGGAGATGATGGAAGGGTACGACAGGGGCAGGGTGCTCGTCGTCGTCTACCGGGGCGGCAGGTATTTCTACACGACGATCAGGGAATAAGAATTCACCTGGACCCACATAAGCAACGGGACCCGCGGCGACTGCCGGGGTCCCGTTGCCGTTTTCGGCCCGACGAGCCTGGCGGCGCGTCAGAATCTGTCAGCTAGTCATAGTACTCCTGCCCCAGGTGCGTGATCAGGTCCTCCCCCTGGATGAACCGCAGGGTGTTCTTGAGCTTCATCAGCTGTATGAACAGGTCGTGCTCGGGGTAGAGCTGCGGGGCGTGCTGCGGGCTCTTGAAGTAGAACGAGAGCCACTCCTGGATCCCGCGCAGGCCGATCCGCCCGGCGAGGTCCATGAACAGGGCCAGGTCGAGAACGATCGGCGCGGCGAGGATGCTGTCGCGGCAGAGGAAATCGACCTTGATCTGCATCGGATAGCCGAGCCAGCCGAAGATATCGATGTTGTCCCAGCCCTCCTTGTTGTCGCCGCGGGGCGGGTAGTAGTTTATCCGCACCTTGTGATAGAAGTTCTTGTAGAGCTCGGGATAGAGCGACGGCTGGAGGATGTGCTCGAGCACGGAGAGCTTGCTCTCCTCCTTCGTCTTGAACGACTCGGGGTCGTCGAGCACCTCGCCGTCGCGGTTGCCGAGGATGTTGGTGGAGAACCAGCCGCTGAGCCCTATCATCCGCGCCTTGAGACCCGGCGCGAGTATCGTCTTCATCAGGGTCTGTCCCGTCTTGAAATCCTTCCCGCAGATGGGAACCTCGAGCTCGTGCGCGAGGTCCATCAGGGCGGGGATGTCGCTCGTGAGGTTCGGCGCCCCGTTGGCGAAGGGCACCCCCGACTTGATCGCCGCGTAGGCGTAGACCATGCTCGGCGCGATCTCGGGGCTGTTATCCTTCATCGCCTTCTCGAACGCGGCGATGTTCTGGTGGACGGCCGTGGGCTTCATGAAGATCTCCGTGCTGGCGCACCAGACCATCACGAGACGGTCGCAGCCGTTCTCCTCGCGGAAGCGCCGGATGTCCTCCATCAGCTGTCCGGCGAGGTCGAACCAGTTCTTTCCCTTCTTCACCCAGGTGCCGCTGAGCTTCTTCACGTACTTCTGGTCGAAGACCGCCTTCATCGGCCTGATCCCCTGCAGGAACGGCCTGATCCGGTCGAGCAGCCCGCGCTCGAGCACGCCGGCCTTGCAGGCGGCCTCGTAGCAGTCGTCCTCGAAGATGTCCCAGCCGCCGAAGACGAGGTCGTCGAGTTCGGCCAGCGGGACGAACTCCCTGATCATGGGGACGCGGTTCTCGGTCCGCTTGCCGAGCCTGATCGTCCCCATCTGCGTCAGCGAGCCCACGGGGCTCGCGATCCCCTGCCGCACCGCCTCGACGCCGGCGATGAAGGTGGTGGCGACCGCGCCCATCCCGGGCATCAGGACGCCGAGCTTTCCCGAGGGCTTCTCCGGCCTGCGCTTGATCTTCACTGGTTCTCCTTTCCGCCGCCGGCTCTCCGGGCGGCCGCCCGGACCGCCGGCCGTCTTCGCGTTCGAGGCATGATCGGCCCCTTGACACGATAAGACAAGATTATTATTCTTATAGAATACATAAAGGATATTTATGGAATTGCGATCCCTCAAATACCTCGTCAGCCTCGCCGACAGCGGCTCGTTCACCGCCGCCGCGCGCGAGCGGTTCGTCACGCAGCCCGCGGTGAGCATCCAGCTGCGCAAGCTCCGCGAAGAGCTCGGCGTGCCGCTCTACGAGATGTCGGGGCGGGAAATCAGGTTCACGGAGGCCGGCTGGAGGGTCCTCGACTACGCCCGGCGGATGGAGGATCTCGAGCGCCAGATGCTCCGCGAGCTCGACGACCTCGAGGGGCTGCAGCGGGGGGTGATATCGCTGGGCACGATCGACGCGGCGAGCATCTACGTGCTCCCGCCGGTCTTCTCTGCCTTCCGTGACAGGTACCCCGGGGTCGAGCTGCGCATCGAGGTCTCGTCGACCCTGCCGCTCCTGGCGGGGCTCGAATCCGGGCGGTTCGAACTGATCGTCGGGACGCTTCCCGAGGAAGAGAGCGGCGGGTACGACGCGGTCGAGGTGCTGCGCGAGCGCCTCGTCCCGGTCGCGCCGCCGGATCATCCGCTTCTCCGCCGGCGCCGGGGGCGGCTGCGGGCGCTCGGCGATTACCCGTTCATCTCGTTCCACCGCGGATCGGTGACCCGCCGGCTCGTGGAGGATGCGCTGCGGGAGCGCGGCGTGGCGCTGAACGTGTCGATGGAGATCGACAGCCAGGAGGCGATACGCAACCTCGTCGCCTCGGGTCTCGGCCTCTCGATCCTGCCGCTGCCGACGGTGCGCGACGAGATCGAACGGGGGAGGCTCGCCGAGATACCGGTGCGCGGGTTGCGGATCGAGCGGCGCATCGGCCTGATGTCGCGGCGGGGCCGGTACCTGCCCTCCCCGGCCCGCGCATTCCTGCGGATCGCGGGAGAGGTCCTCGGTCTGGAACTGCCGGCGCGGCTCGCCGCGGTCCGGCAGGCGGGCGGAGGGTACGGAAAGGAAGATCGATGAAGAGATTGCATGATGCGCGGCGGGCCGCCGCCGGGGCGGCGCGCGCGGCGGGAGATCTGGTGCGCGGCGAGTTCGCAGGCGGGCGGGACGGCGCCGTCCGGGCGAAGGACGCGAACGATTTCGTCACGCGCACCGACGTGGAGAGCGAACGGCTGATCAAGGAGAGGCTCGCCGGCGCCTTCCCCGGCATCCCCTTCCTGGCCGAGGAGAGCGCGGCCAGGATCGACGCGGACGTCTTCTGGGTGATCGATCCGCTCGACGGCACGACGAACTTCATGCACCGCTATCCGCAGGTCGGCATCAGCATCGCCCTCGTGGAGGGGGGCGATGCCGTCGCCGGCGTCGTGTTCGATCCGCTCAGGGACGAGCTTTTCGAGGCGGTGAAGGGCGGGGGTTCGTTCTGCAACGGCCGCCCCATCCGCGTCTCGTCCGCGTCCGGGCTCGGCGAGGCGCTGCTCGGCACCGGCTTTCCGTTCCGTGTCCACGAGTACCTCGACGACTACCTCGCCGTGTTCCGCGACCTGTTCGTCAGGTGCCACGGCATCAGGCGGGCGGGAGCGGCGGTCCTCGATCTCGCCCACGTGGCCGCCGGCCGGCTCGACGGCTTCTGGGAGCTCGCCCTGCGCCCGTGGGACATCGCCGCGGGGGCGCTGCTGGTGCGCGAGGCGGGGGGCGTCGTCACCGACTTCTTCGGAGGCGACACCTTTCTCTCCTCGGGGAACATAGTCGCGGGTCCGGCGGCGGTCCACGCGGCGATAGCGGAGAGCGCCTCGAAGCGGTTCACCCCGGAGCGGGTCCGCCCCCTCGCCGTCGATCTGTTCTGAGAATGCGCCGGTACGAAAAGGGGAGCCGCCGTGAAGGCGGCCCCCCCGAGCAAGAGGCGGTTGTCAGATCGCCTCGCTGCAGCTCCGCGCCCAGAGCCCTCCGAAGTATCCGACCCCCGGCCCGCCGGTGATCCATTCGCCCTTCAGGCGGCCGTGGACCGTGCAGTTCCTGCCGTACCACACCCCCTCGAACCAGCCGCGCCCGCCGGCAGGATCGTCATCGGCGATATCGGGGTCGATTCCCCAGTCGCCGGCGG
>JAQVGR010000187.1 GCA_028696635.1 Candidatus Krumholzibacteriia bacterium
GACGACGGGGATCTTCCGCCTGTTCAGCGGCCCGAGTATCGAGGTGGTCAGATGCCCGTGTATGTTGTGCAGGTGGGCGACGTCGGGACGCGTCTCGTCGGCGAGGGCGGCGATCCTCCTGCGCGCATCGGAGTTCCATATGCCGCGCGAGAGGACCTTCCACGCCGCCGCCGGCGTGCGCCGGGCGAGCAGGGAGGGGAAATCTATCCGTTCGGCGAACCGGTCCTCCCAGGGCGAGGGGAGGTTCTCGGGATGTTTCATGGCGAAATGCACGACCTCGTGCCCGTGCTCCTCCAGAAGGCCGGTCAGGGCGAGCATGTAGGTCGAATCGCCCCCCCTGCGGTAGTGGAAGGTCTGGACCATGAGGATTTTCAACGCGTTACGCTCCTTCGGCGGCCGGGCCGGACGGGACGGCTGCGATCGGCCCCGCGGAGACCGAATGTACCCGAATCGCAGCCCCTTGGCAAAGAAAATGAGCCGGTACGCGGCTGCGGGACGGGGATAATCCGCTTGACTACCGGGCCTGGGTTTATTATAAAAATCATGTATTTACGAACGGCCCCACGCAACGATCCGGAGGATGGTGTTGAAACCCAAACTGCTCTCGAGATCCGCGCTGTGCGCCGCCGCGCTGCTGCTGGCGGCGGTTCCCGTCTTCGGACAGGCCAACGCCGGCAAGGCGGTCATCTACCTGGGCGGCTCGTACAACAAGGCGACCGTCGATAACGCGGAGCAGGGCTTCTTCGGGGTAGACTTCTTCGCCGGCAAGATGATCACGAACAACCTCTGCCTCGGCTTCAGCTCGGGATACGACATCGTCCACTATTACACGTACACCGTCTCCTCGACGGCGGAGACCGGGGGGGGAGATTTCACCGAGTCCCTCGCCGTGATCCCAGCGATCGCCAGGGCCAAATACTACTTTACCCTCGGCCCTATGTTCCAGGTCTACGCGCAGGCGGGGGGCGGCGCCTACAACACGATCGCCAAGCTCGGCGGGAACAAGGTCGGCGGCATCAGGACGAACGTGTCCTGCCCCGGCTTCACCGTCGGCGCCGGGTTCGATTACTGGTTCCTGCTGGTCAACGGCGTGGGGTTCGAGTTCGACTATACGATGTTCAAGGTGCCGGACGGAGGCGACTGGTTCAAGTACTGGTCGGTGAGGGTCGACTACGGGGTCCTGAAGTTCTAGCCGGCCGCGGCCCCTTCGTGACGACATGCAGAGCCCCCGCGCGAGCGGGGGCTTTTTCATGCCCTCACGGCGCCGAAGACGCGGATCTTCTCCCCGTCGTCGAAATGCTCGATCGACGAGTACGCGCAGTCGGTCTTGTCGAAGAGCCGGTCGACGAACCGCTCCTGCCCGGCGCCGATCTCGAAGGCGAGCACCCCGCCCGGCCTGAGGAAATCGGGGGCGTCGGCGATCAGCCGGCGGAAGATGTCTATCCCGTAGGCGCCCGCGTCGAGCGCCACGCGCGGCTCGTGATCGCGGATCGCCGGATCGAGGCGGTCGACAGACGAGGAAGGGATGTACGGGGGGTTGCAGACGACCAGGTCGGTCCGGCCCTCGAGCCCCAGCCCCCGCAGCGGCTCGAAGAGATCGCCGCAGAAGAGGCGGACCCGGTCCCCGACGCCGAACCGCTCGACGTTCTCCCTGGCCACCTCGATCGCCTCGGCGCTGATGTCCGAGGCATAAATCGTCGCGCCGGTCGAGCGAAGGGCGAGCAGGACGGCTATGTTGCCGCTCCCCGTGCCGATCTCGACTATGTTCAGATCGCGGCGCCCCCCGTTCTGCATCGACGCGATATAGTCGAGGCAGGTCAGCGCGAGCAGCTCGGTCTCCTCGCGAGGAATCAGCGCCCCCGGAGCGCAGCGGAGGATCTCTCCGAGGAACGGCGCGACGCCGAGTATGTACTCGAGGGGACGGCCGCCGGCCCGCTGGCGCGCAAGCTCGGCGATATCGATCCCGCGCTCCTCGAGGAGCTTCAGGCCCGAGCGCCGCAGCGCCCCGCCGGCGACCAGGTCGGCCAGACGGAGCGTCTCGGCGAGAGGGTCCTCGACCCCCGCCCTGCGGAACTCCTCGAAGATCTCGATGAACGACCGTACCATCATCCCTCCCGGCGCGGCGCGCTCCGGCCGCTCCCGGCAAGAGCGAGCATTATCCGTATCGTGGCGCCCGCCGCATCCCCCGCTCTCAGGCCCTGCGAAGCCACCTGAGAATCTCCCGCGCGTCGGGCTTCTTGCCGTACATCAGGATCCCCGTGCGGAAAACCTTCGCCGAGAGCCTGCCCACCGCCCAGATGCCCGCTATCATGATCGCCACGCTCAGCGCCACCTGCCAGAGCGGCGGCATGAGGACGTTGATCCGCATGAACATCACGACCGGGGTGAAGAACGGGATCAGGCTGATCACGGTGGCGAACATCCCGTCGGGCCGCTGTATGATCAGCATCGGTATCACGATCGTGAAGATCAGGGGAAACATGATCGGCTGCTGCATCTGCTGCGCCTCCTGGTCGGTGTTGCAGACCGACCCGACCCCGGCGAACATGGCGGCATAGAAGAGGAACCCGAGCAGGTAGTACAGGATGAAGAAGGCCAGCGTGGAGAGCGAGAGGCTCTCGGCCACCGCGGCGACCTGCCCGCCCATCGCGAGGCCGTAGGCGACCATGAGCCCGCCGAAGAGCCCCCAGATCGCGTACTGGGTCAGCCCCACCGCGCAGACGCCGAGGATCTTCCCGAAGAGCAGGTCCCCGGGGCGCAGGGAGGAGAGCAGCACCTCGATGATCCGGCTGTTCTTCTCCTCGATGATGCTCCGCTGGACGGCGACCCCCCACATGAGGATCGTCATGTAGATCAGCATGATGAACAGGTAGGTCGACATGAAGACGAAATCGAAGCCGCCCTTGCGCTCCTCGCCCCCCTCCTTGATCTGCATCGCCTCGAGGTCGACGTTCCTGACGAGCCCGCGCACCTCGCCGTAGTCGATCCCCCGCTCGGAGAGGCGCATCCCGATCACGATCGTGCTCAGCGCGCTCTCGATCCGCTCGAGGGTCTTGATGTCGCCGACGCGTTTGCCGTAGAAGACGACCTTCCCCGTTTCCACGACGTCGGCGGGGATGACGATGTACCCGTCCAGCGCGTCGTTCTCGACCTCGGCGGCGAGCCGCCGGCGGGTCTGCTCGAGGGTCGCCCCGTCGACCTGTTCCTCGCGCAGCCGGAACATCGCCGACCCGTCGGGAAGGGTGTCGGGGAGCGCCCGTTCGAGATGGGGATAGATGGCGCCGCTGTGATCGATCACCGCGACGCTCGTCAGCATCTCGGGGCTGAACCTGAACAGCAGGGCCGGCATGAACAGCAGCAGGGCCATCAGCACGGGGCCGAGGATCGTGCCGATGAGGAAGCTCTTCTTCTTGACGCGATCGAGGTACTCCCGGCGCACGACGATGAGCATCTTACGCATCGGCCCCGCCCCCTTCCCGGCGCACCTGCGCGATGAAGATGTCGTGCAGCGACATCTGCCCGACCTCGAACCGTTCGACCGGCCCCCGGTCGAGCGCGTGCCTGAGAATCTGCTCCGGGGCGACCCCGCCACGCAGGGTCAGCGAGAGGTCCCGGCCGTACTCGCCGATCCGCTCGACGCCCGGATACGCCTCGAACACCGCCCGTCCTCCCGGGATCCGCAGCGAGACGACGTTCTGGCCGAACCGGCGCTTGATATCGCCGAGATCGCCTTCGAGGACGGAGCGCCCGCGGTCGATCAGGCATATCTTCTCGCAGAGCTTCTCGACCTGGTCCATCAGGTGCGTCGAGAGGATCACCGTGCATCCCCGGTCCTTCATCTGCATGATGACGTCCTTGAGCATCTGCGTATTGATCGGATCGAGCCCGCTGAACGGCTCGTCGAGGATCACCAGCCGGGGATCGTGCAGGATCGTCGAGATGAACTGCACCTTCTGCTGCATCCCCTTCGAGAGGGCCTCGACCGGCTTGTCCTTCCACTCGCCCAGCTCGACCCGGTCGAGCCAGCGCAGCCCCCGCTCGGCGGCGGTTTTCGAGCTCAGCCCCTTGATCTGCCCGAGGAAGACGAGGTGCTCGAGGACCTTCATCTTCCGGTAGAGCCCGCGTTCCTCCGGCAGGTAGCCGATCCGCTCCTTGACCCGCTCGCTGAACGGCTCGTCGAAGAGCCGGATGGTTCCCTCGTCCGGCTCGATGATCCCCATCGTCATCCGGATCGTCGTCGTCTTGCCGGCGCCGTTCGGTCCGACCAGGCCGTAGACGACTCCCGGCTCGATGACGAGGGATAGGCGGTCGACGGCTGTGTGGCCGTTGAACCGCTTCGTGACATTTTCAAGAGACAGCACCTGGACGCCCTCCTTGTTGCCCCTCGCGGCCGCGCCGCGCAGCCGTTTTCCACCGGTACAGCGGCGGAGGGGCGTTTATTCGACGCCGGCCGCGCCCCCTTCGAGCAGGGCCCGCATCTCCTCGAGAGCCCGGTACCGGTGGCTGATCGCGTTTTTCCCGTCGGCGCCGATCTCGGCGAGGGTCCCGGCCTCGCCCAGCGGGATGAAGACCGGATCGTACCCGAAGCCGCCGCGGCCCGCGGCGGCGGCGGCGATCCGCCCCTCGAGGATCCCCTCGGCGACCAGGGCATGCGCCGGCCGCCCCGGCGCGGGCAGCAGCACCATCACGCAGCGGAAGCGCGCCGAGCGCTCCGGCTCCGGTATCCCCGCCAGGGCCTCGAGCAGCATCGCCGCGCGGCCGGCGTCGTCGAGCCCCTCGCCTCCGTATCGCGCCGAGGCCACCCCGGGAGCGCCGCCGAGTGCGTCGACCTCGAGCCC
>JAQVGR010000188.1 GCA_028696635.1 Candidatus Krumholzibacteriia bacterium
CGCGGCCGAGGGGCATCCCGCGGTCGGGATGGACATGAGCTTCGCCAACCAGGCGCTCTCGGCGGAGTACATCGTCAGGCACGCGAAGGAGCTCGAGAAGAAGGTCTACCCGGTCCCCGACGAGATCGACCGCGAGATCGCGCGGCTCAAGCTCGAGGCGATGGGGTGCCGCATCGATACCCTGACCGGGAAGCAGAAGCAGTACCTGGCCGGCTGGGAAGAGGGGACCTGACCGCGCCGGGAGGCGCGGTCCTCCTCGCGTTCTCAGCAGAGGCGCTCATTCCTCGAGTATCGAGAAGTTCGCCACGCGCTCGATGGTCTCGCGCGTGCGCCTGTCCGTGACCCGCACCCGCAGGGCGAACGGCCCCTCCCAGAGATGCCCGGTGTCGATCTCGAGCCGCTGCGGCTGGTCGGGGCCGAACCCGGTCGCCCGGAACGACGAGCTGATCACCGTCGTCCGCCTCTCGAACACCGGGCCGCGCCGGCGGCTCCTCGTCGGGACGATCGAGTACTCGACCTCGTAGAACGAGCGATCGTGCGGGTCGCACCCGAGGCCGTAGATCTCGAAGTAGAAGACGAGCGGGTGCGGCTTGCGGTAGACATGGAGCGGATAGGGGACGACGATCAGGTTGCCCTTCCTGTATCTGCTGTCCAGATCGCTCTCGATGATCCGCCGCGCGAACTGGATGTCGCTCGTCGAGAACCCCTCGCACCTCCCGATCCGGCGGTTGGTCCGGAACACCCCGCGCCGCCCCGTCTTCATGTCGACCGTCTCGATCCCGAACCGGTAGTACCCCGGGTCGAGGGTCAGCAGGACCCGGCCGGGGATGTATATCGGCACCTTCGCGCCGCCTGCCGCCGGGACCGAGATCCGCACGATCTCCGAGCGTGCCGCCGCCTCGCGGTATTCGACGTCCCGAACCGCCACGCGCAGCTCGACCCCGGCCTCGAGACGCGTGCCGACCGTGTCGAATGCGACCTCGCCGAGGGGGATCTCGAAGTCGACCTCGGCCCGCGCCTTCCCCGGCCCGGCCCGGAACGAAGCGATGTCGAAGAAGGCCCGCATGGAGAGATCGAGATCGGAGCGCGTTATGAACCGCGTCGTCTTGACCTGGTGGTGGAACTCGTACAGGGCCCTGTCGGCCCGGATGAAGTCGTCATTGACGCGCGAGAGCAGCATCTTGAACATCGACGCCCCGCCCCCGCCCCGGAACTGCGCGTAGTCGATCGCCTCGGGATTGAGGATATTGCGTTCATCGGTCAGGTCGGGATCGACGTGCTCGGGGAGGTACTTTACCACCCTGTCCAGTCCGCCCTCGCCGCCGGTCGACACTCCGCCGTCTGACGCGTACGCGTTCCCCTTGCTCGGTTGCTGGATGAGCGAGGGATTCTCGAGGATCATCCTCGAGCTCAGGCCGAACAGCCCCGTGTAGTAGTCCTCGGTCCAGGACTCTCGCCCCGCCGGCTCGGTCGAGCGGATGTACCGGCCCGAGAGGTACGTGTCGGTGAAGGTGACGATCATTTCGGGGGAGTAGTACTGCCATATCTCGCCCGGCCAGCGCCGCTCCAGGCGGCCGATCTCGGCCCAGATATGGCGCGTCGAATCGGGCTCGCCGAAGCGGATCAGCATCTCCCCCCGGTCGTCCCAGGGGGGATGCGAGGGGCAGGCGAAGCGTTCTCGCGCAATGGCGACCCGCGCCTCGTGCTCGATCCGCAGCTCGTTGCGCCGCGTGGTCGGTGTGGGATCGCTCTCGATCCAGAACCGCTCGATCCACACGTCGCGCTCCCCGCGCGTCGGCAGGGAGAGGTACTGCTTTCTCTGGTGGTCGTTCAGTATGCAGCGCAGCCCGTCGTAGCGCTGCTTCTCCCTGTAGGCCAGGCGCGCATGGAGCGCCCCCTCGTCGAAGACCTGGTACTCGTCGCCGGCGCCGGCGGAAGCCGGCGCAGCGGACGAGGCCGCGAGAGAGGCGAAGAGCACGAACCGCAGCATCAGGCGATATTGCACGAAGAACTCCTCGATGTCCGGAGCGTGGAGGTCGGCGGGGGTCCCTACTCGTCGAGTATAGAGAAGTTCGCGACCCGTTCAACACTTTTTCTCGTCCGCCGGTCCATCACCGTCACGAACAGCCGGTAGCTTCCCTTGCGCAGCCGGTCCGTGTCGATCTCGAGCCGTTCGGACTGCGTTGCCCCATACGCCGAGGTCTCGAAGCGGGGGCTGATCACCGTCCCTTGCTTCCGAAGCACAGGACCGACCCTGTGTCTCTTCTTCGCCTCGATCCGGTATTCGATGGAGTAGAATGCGAACCCCTGCGGATCCGTGTCGAGGTCGTAGATCTCGAAGTAGAGTCTCACCGGATGCGGTTTGCGGTAGGCGTGCATGGGGTGGGGCACGACGCGCAGCGTCCCCCTGACGAAGGCGTCCGCTTCCCCGGCGTCGCTGACTGAGCTGGCGAAGAGAATATCGCTGAGCGAGAGCCCTTCTCCGAGCGGCTCGAGCAGCCGGCTGAAGCGGTAGCAGCCATGCTTGCCGCCCGCGCGGTCGATCACCTCGATCCCCCAGCGGTAGTACCCTGGAGCCATCGCGAGGTTGAGCTGCGCGGGGCAGAGCCAGAGAGAGTCCTCGAGGATCGGCTCGCGCCGGAAAAGATCTGCCTTGCGCGAGACTGCGATGACCTCGTTCATGTCGAGGTCGTACGCGGCGACCCTGATCTCGAACTTCGCGTGCCAGCCCGAGAGATCCTGTCGGAAGGCGAGCTGGCGCGCGGGAATCTCGAAATTGACGTCGGCGCGGATCTTCCCCGGGCCGCCGCGGAAGGCGGTGACATCGAAGTAGCACAGAAGCGGGACGAGGTCGAGGTCGGCGCTGTGCACACAGCGGTTGTGCTCGAGATGCGAGTAGAAGGTCAGCAGTTCGGGGACCGCGGCGAAGTAGAGACTGTAGATGTTCTCCGGGTCGTATGCCCAGCGTTCCATGAGGTCCAGGAAATCTTCGCAGGCGAACAGGTTGCTGCCGCCCCCCTGTATGTAGGAATCCTTGGCAGTGTACCATTGGTCCTGCCGGGTGGCGGTCCGGATCTCCATGTAGTAGTTGTACGTCCCGTCGAGCTTGACCTGCTCGAAGGGGACCACCATGCCGAGCCTCTCGTAGGTCCATACCTCCCCGTTCATCTTCAGGTCGAAATCCTCCTTCGGGCTCTCCGCGCAGGTCATATGGGGGGAGATCGGAGTTATGACGTCCGGCTCCCCGAAGCGGATCAGTGTCTCGCCGCGGTGATCCCACCCGGGGAACCCCTTGTTCGCGTATCGATCCCGCGCCGCCTCGACCCTGCGCTCATGCTCCTCGCGCCGCTCGTTGGTCCTGGTAGCAGGAGTGGGATCCATCATCCGCCAGAACCTTATCACCCATTCGTCGCGCTCCTCGCGCGTCGGCAGGTTCAGGTACTGGTATTTCCGGTGGTCGTTCATCAGGTAGCGCAGCCCCTCGTAGCGGCGGCGCTCGTAGCGGTCGAGCCGTTCGTAGAGCGGGATCTCGTCTAACGGCGGCGCACTCCCCTCGGCCCGGGACGCCGGCCCCGGGAGCAAAAGAAGGGCGGCTATCACGATACGGGACAGGATGCAACGAACCCTGCGGGTCGACATGGCGACCGCTCCCGCTCATCGGAGCCATTCGGGTCGGCGGGGGTCCCTACTCAAGTATAGAAAAATTCGCGATCTTTTCAACCGTTTCCCGCGTGCGGCGGTCCTGCGCCGTGACGATCAGACGGAAGCTCCCCTTCCAGAGGTTCTCCGTGGCGATCTCGAGCTGCTGGGACTGCGTCGATCCGAACCCCGTCGTCTCGAAGCGGGAGCTGATCGCCGTCGGCACGTCCTCGAGCGTGAGCCCCTTGCGTTTCTTCGTGACGGGGACGATCCGGTAGTCGACCGCGTAGAAGGCCATCCCCCCGGCGTCGGTGTCGAGCCCGTAGATCTCGAAGTAGAAGGTCAGCGGGAACGGCTTGCGGTAGGCGTGCAGCGGATGCGGGACGACCTGCAGGTCGCCCCTGGCGAACTTCGCCGTCTCGCCCGCCGGGCGGATCGAGCTGGCGAAGAGTATGTCGCTCAGCGCGAGGCGGTCGTGCAGGGGGGGGAGCCAGACCGTCGTCCGGTAGACGCCGGTCCTGCCCGAACCGCGGTCCCTGGCCTGGATTCCGATCCGGTAGTATCCCGGCTCGAGGGCGAAGACGACGTGCCCCGGCAGGAACGCCGGCCCCTGGTAAACCTGTCCGCCGCTCTGAGAGGGGCGGATCACGTCGGAGGCGCGGGCGGCCTCGTTCATCTCGAGGTCGTGAACGACGACGGCGAGCTCGACCTCGGCGCCGAGGACCCCCTCGCGGCGCTCGAAGACGAGCTCGCCGGCGGGTACCTCGACGTTCACCTCGGCCCGCACCGCGTCGTACCCCGCGCTGAAGGCGGTCACGTCGAAGTAGACGGTGAGCAGGTCCGGGGAGAGCTCGAACGAGTAGATCACCGGCGATTCCTTGAGGTACTTGAAGTACCGGTTCTTCGCCTCCTCGAGCTTTTCCGCCTCGACAAGGGCGGCGAACGAGCCGACCTCGAGCTGCGCCCGCACGTCGGGGGAGGCGATGTAGTCGATCCGGTCGGGATTGAAGTTCTGCAGGGCGGCGATCTCGCTCGAGCCCGGCTGGATGTGCACCTTCTCGTACGGCTGCATCTTGTAGAATTCGCTCAGCGCCTGCAGCTTGTCGAGCGTCTCCCTCGAGGAGGCGCCCATCGGCTCTATCGCGTATATGTACTCGCCCCGCAGGTTGAAGTCTTGGAA
>JAQVGR010000189.1 GCA_028696635.1 Candidatus Krumholzibacteriia bacterium
GCACGGTGCCCTCAGTCTCGAAGACCTTCCGGAAGGCCGGATGATCGAGGAGCTTCATCCCCCCCTCGGCCTCGGGATACGCACCGGGCCGGCGCACGATAACGTAGAGGTCGAGGCCGGACCCGCCTATCATCGCCGCCGTCTCCGGACCGATCCCGCCCGGAGCGTAGAGGCTGTCGGCGAGCGCCTGGTACCGGCGCACCCGGGGGCCTCCGTATCCGACCACATCGAGAACCCCCCCCTGCGAGGCGAGGTTGCGGCGGCCCGCGAATACCGGCATCAGATACGTCCTTCCGGGCTCCGCGATCACCGCCGTCGTGGAGGTGTTCTCGCGTATCCACCGGAACAACTCATCCTCCCGGGACGCCCCGGCGCGGATCTGCTCGTCCGGGCCGATCGGCCTCGACGCGAGGAATCCCCCGAGGGTGATGAGCGGCGGCGGCAGGTAGAGCAGTATCAGCCACGACACGAGCGCCCATCTCCTCCGGCGGTTCGACCGGGCGAGGGAGACGGCTTCGATGAAGACGAGCGGACCGACGGCGAGAAAGAGCGGGAAGACCAGCTTCGACGAGTTCACCGACGGCAGGGCGACAAACAGGCACGGGACCAGAAGGCACAGGATCCACCACCCCGCCATCCCCGCCGCCGGGTCCCGCCCTGCGAGGAGCCTGCGAACGGCCCGCCACGACGGAACGGCGAGCAGGACGAGGGGGGCCAGGATCGTGAGCGCGGTCGTCGGGACGAAGGCGATGCCCACGCCGCCCTCTCCCGCGCCTCCGCCCGCGCGCAGCGAGAGGAAGTACGGGATGCACGCGACGGCGGCGGCAAGGGCGGCCGCCGCGGGCACGAGCCGGTCGCGCCGCTCCGATCCCGCTTGCCCACGCACGCGTGCATATATCCAGCTCAGGACCCCCGCGACGATGCAGGCTCCTATCAGGAGCGTTCCCGTGATCACATGGAAGAGAAACGCTCCCGCCGCGGCGACCGTAGCGAGGGCGAAGAGGCCGGCGGTCGAGGCGGACCGCGCGGCCCTCGAGCAGGAAACGCCGAGGGTCAGCGTGAAGAGACAGAGCGAATAGCCGAAGGCGGTCACCGTGAGGAACTTGTCGGTGAGGTTGGCCATCCAGGTCCCGTACGGGTGCAGAGCGTATATCACCCGCCAGTCGAGCGGGGGGGGCTCGATCGCCCGGGCGATCTCGGCAAGACCGGTGACCTCGCCGAAGAAGGCCCTGCCGAACGCCACCGGCCAGAGGACCCACGAGGCCGATTCGAACCCCGCGACGGTGAGCGCTGTCGCAAGGAAGACCGTGCGGCGGTCGCCGGTCAGCGAGGAGACGAACCTTCCGACCAGATAGGGAAAGGCGGCGGCGCTCGCGACGTTCAGCGCCCCGATCGCCGAGAGGAGCGGCAACCCGGACAGGCGCATGAACGAAGCGGCGAAGAGATGATAGATCCACATGTACCGGATGGGGATACCGGCGATCCAGGGCTCCCCCGGCGGGGTTCCCCGCTCGAGGATCTCCGCCGTCACCGATGCGTGATACCACGCGTCCGACCGCCACATGAGGTAGCCGTTGAAGGCGTAAGCGCCCAATACGACCGCTCCGTACGCGAGGGAGAGCAGGACGACGCTTCGGGGAACCTCGAGGGGCCGGGATTCGCCGGGCGGGCCGGCGGCCGGCTCACGCGCCGATCGCCCCGCGAGCAGAGAGACCGCCAGCGCGGCGTACCAGAACCACGCCGCGGCCTCCGCCGCCCGCGGCACGGGCATGACGATGCCGGCGGCGAGCGTGGCCAGGACGAACAGGACCGGGGACAGCGCGAGGGAGAGGAACAGATCGTCGACGCGCAGTCGCCCGCGGTTCCACAGCAGGCCGACGAAGGCGAGCCCGGGGATCACGAACGTCTGCAGAGCGGCGAACAGCGGCCTGATCCGATCGGGAAACGGGACGAGGAGCGACACTGATGTGGCAAGAAGCAGCGCTATGCACGATCGGCGCTTCACGATCTCTCGGGAACCTCCGGGCGGCTGACGGACGAGAAAATATATAGCAAACCTGCGGCGCATCAACTAGTATTTCCTGTACTGGTATCGGTTTCCGCGCCGGCGCCCCGGCGATTCTGCGGGCCGCCGGCCGGCCGCTCCCAAGGAGTGCCATCGGATGAAGCTGCTCGCGATCGTCCCCGCATACAACGAGGAGGGAAGCCTCCCCGGCCTGATCGAGTCGATCCGCGCGCATCTCCCCGAAGCGGACATCCTCGTCGTCAACGACTGCTCCACCGACGGCACGGCGGGGGTCGTTTCGTCCGCAGCGGGGATCGAGTATCTCGACCTTCCCTTCAACATGGGGATCGGCGGCGCCGTGTACGCGGGGATGAAGTACTTCCTCTCCCGCGACTACGACATCCTCGTCAGGCTCGACGGCGACGGCCAGCACCCCCCGGAACAGGCGCGATCTCTCGTGCGGGAGGTCGCCGCCGGCGCCGATATGGCCGTCGGATCCAGGTACATCCTGCAGGGCGGCACGTACTCTTCGACCATGAGGATGATGGGGATCAAGCTGCTGGCGGGGATCTCCCGCATCATGCTCGGCAGGGCGTTCACCGACAACACCTCGGGGTTCCGCGCGTTCAGCCGCCGGGCGGTGGAGTGCCTCGCGAGCGATTTCCCCGACGATTTTCCGGAGCCGGAAGAGATTTACATTCTGCATAAAAACGGGTTCAGCATCGCCGAGGTTCCCGTGGTCATGAAAGACCGGACAGCCGGCATCTCGTCCATTTCCCTGCTCAGGACCTGGTATTTTCTGGTCAAGGTGCTGCTCACGATATTCGTCAAATACACCCTCGGAGGAAAACGGTGAACGGAGTCTACTACATGAGCCGGGTCCAGTTCTTCGCGATCCTCGGATCGGTCGTCCTGATCCTGTTCCTCTTCTGGCTCATCAGGCGCCGCAGGCTGCTCGCCGAATACAGCCTCCTCTGGCTCGGCGTCTTTACCGTATTTCTCGTCATCGCCGTCTTCGGAGGGCTGCTCGACGAGATGGCGCGGTTCTTCGGGATCCTCTATCCTCCCGCCACGATCTTCATCCTGCTGATCATCGGGATAATCATGCTCCTGCTTCACTTCTCGACGATCATCTCGGAGCTCAAGCGGAAGCTCAACGAGCTGTCGGTAAGGCTCGCGCTACTCGAGAACCAGTCGCGGGCCGGGGAAAAACGAGGGTCAGTCGGGCGCACCGGCGCAGAGCCCCCCTCGGGCGGCCCCGCAGCACCGGACGGCTGAATCGGGGATCATCCCGCGCAGCGGGGCCCGCTGCGCGGACCGTCTCACCACCCCAGCACTTTTCGCAGCTCGCGGGCGTGCTGGCGGCTCAGCGGAATCACGGGGCCGTCGCGGGGTCCCATGCGGAGACTCCACGCGCCTCCCCCGCGCGGAACGATCTCGCTGATCTTCATGATATTGGCGAGGTACGAGCGGTGCACGCGCATGAAGACTGCGGCCGGGAGATCCTGCTGCAGCTCGTCGAGGGTGCGGCGCGGAGAGACCCCCTCGATCCCGGCCGTCACGACCGTCACCTCGCCGTCGGAGACGGCCGCGTAGAGTATCTCCATCGCGTCGACCACGACGACCTTCCCCCCATGGAGCACCGGAACCCGCACGGGGACCACGCCGACCCCGCGCAGCAGCTCGCCGAGGTCGCCGGAAGGCCCGGCCCCCGCCGCCTCTCCTGCCGCGCGGGCGAGGGAGGCGCGGAGCCTCTCCTCGTCGACCGGCTTGAGCAGGTAGTCGACCGCATGCACCTCGAAGGCGCGCACCGCGTACTGGTCCCAGGCGGTGACGAAGATCACCGCGGGGTGCGGATCGTCCTCCCCGAGGGAGGCGAGCACGCGGAACCCGTCGAGCCCCGGCATCTGTATGTCGAGCAGGACGATGTCGGGGGCGAGTCTGCGGATCGACTCGACGGCCTTCTCGCCGTCCCCCGCCTCGCCGGCCACCTCGAACCCGTCGATCCGCCCGACGAGCCTGGTCAGCTCGCGGCGGGCCGGCTTCTCGTCGTCGACGACGAGGACCTTCACCGGCTCAGAGGTCATGGCTCTCCTCCCGCTCCACGGGGAACTCTATGGTGACGCGCGTCCCCCCGCCGGGCGACGATTCGATCTCGAACGACTGCCGCGTCCCGTAGGCGACGGCGAGGCGCTCGCGCACGTTGCGCAGCCCGATCCCCTCGCCGGGGGCGCGGTCGAAGCCGAGACCGTCGTCCCCCACGATCAGGCGCATCCGGTCGCCGTCACGCGCCGCCTCGATCCGGACCGTCCCGCCGCCGAGCTTCTTCGAGAGGCCGTGGCGCACTGCGTTCTCGACCAGCGGCTGCAGGAGCATCGAGGGGACAGGCACGTCGAGGGCGCGCGGGTCTATCCCCCGCTCGACCCGGATCCTGTCGGCGCCGAAGCGCGCCTGCTCGAGGCTGAGGTAGTCGTCGATCAGCTCGAGCTCGCGGCTGAGCGGGACGTAGTCGCCGGTCGCCTGCAGGAGCTTGCGCAGGATCGTCGAGAGCTTGACGAGGATCCACCGCGCCGTGTTCGGATCGGTCCAGATGCACGATATCGCCGTATTGAGGGTGTTGAAGAGGAAGTGCGGGTTGATCTGTCTCCGCAGGGCGTCGAAGCGCGCCTGGGCGGCGGCGGCCCGCTGGTCCTCGAGAAGCATCTCGACGCGCGTGTTGTTCCAGATCTTCAGCGGGATGCCGACGCAGGCGAGGGTCGAGACCCACACGAGAGGCTCCATCCACCAGTGATCGGGGGCGAACGAGAAGAG